>JAJUHG010000004.1 GCA_029267995.1 Micrococcales bacterium | reverse complement strand
TGCCGGTCGGCACGCTCGTCCAGCGACCGAGCTTCGACGTCTCGAGCGGACGGGACCGCCTTTCGCTCGCCTTCTCGGCCGACGGCGAGCACTGGGAGCGGACCGACGCGGCCGAGCTCGTCCCCGACTGGGCCGAGAGCAGCGTCGGCGCGGGCGTGTGCGAGCTGCCGGCCGGGGCGAGCGTCGTCGTCGGCTCCGCCGCCGCGGACTCCTCGCTCGGCATGGCGTGGCTCCGCTCCGAGGACGGCTGGACGTTCCGGGAGCTCGCGGACTCCCGCGGTCTCGCGGACTGCGCGACGACGGCCGAGGGCATCGTCGCGATCGGGAGCACCGAGGCCGCGGCCGCGTGGTGGACGAGCAGCGACGGCTCGAGCTTCGAGCTCGCCGCGACGCTCCCGCCGCGCAGCACCGCGACGACGATCGAGTCGGTCGACGGGCTCCTCGTCTCGGGCGGCTGGCACTGGACGGAGTCGTACCGCGGCCCCGTCCTGTGGCTCTCGGCCGACGGCGCGCAGTGGCGCTGGGTCCCCGTCCCGGACGCGAACGCCGGTTCGCCGACGGTCTTCTCGCTCGGCGGCTCGCAGGTGCTCGTCCTGACGTCGCCGCTCGGTGGCGCGAACGCGTGGACCGTCTCGGACGTGGCTGCAGCCTTCGAGGCGGCGACCCCGCTCGGCTGAGCGGCCCGGATCGTCCCGCCGCCGCGCGAGGCCGCGGGTCTAGCCCTCGCCCGAACCCGTGACGAAGTCGACGACGGCGCGCACGACGCCGTCGTCGGCGAGGATGCGCTGGTGCCCGAGGCCTTCCGTGGCCAGGAGCCGGGCCGAGGGCCATGCCGCGGCGAGCCGCTCCCCGACGGCGAACGAGGTCTCCTTGTCGAGCCGGTCGTGGACGACGAGGGTGGGCGGCATGGCGCCGTCGGCCCCGAGCGGCGGGAGGTCGAAGGCCGAGATCGGCTCGGCGAGGAAGTCCACCATGATCCGTTCCATGCGCGAGGCCGTGGCCTCACCGAAGCCGAGGATTCCCGCGAACTGGTCGATGATCTCCCCGAAGTCGTTGCTCGGGGCGATCAGCGCGAGCCGCTCGGCCGGGACCCCGCGGTGCACGACGGCCGAGGCGACGTGGCACCCGAGCGAGTGCCCGACGAGGCCGGCCGCCGGGCCGACGTGCTTCGCGACGGCCTCGAGCGCCTCGATCATCTCCACGATCGTCCCCTTGCCGGCCCCGAGCACGCCGGGTCCGGCCTCGCCGTGGCTCGGTGCGTCGAACGCGACGACCCGGTGGCCGAGCCCGACGAGCGGCGCGACGAACTCCCCGAGCTGCCCGCGCCAGCCGCCCCACCCGTGGACGAGGTACACGACAGGCCCGTCACCCCACGACTCGACGACGGTCTCGCCGCCCCGGGACGTCTCGAGGCGGAACACCTCGCCGGGGCCGGGCCGGAAGTCCTTGCGCCGTCCCGCGTTGCCCGGCAGCGTCGTCCAGATCGACATCGCCCTCGCGGCGCTCGCGTCGGGGCGCAATCGGTCGAGGGCCGCGAACTGGGCGCGCAGCGCCGCGAGCTGGAGGGCGTAGCGGGCGCGGGCGGCGCGCGAGCGGGACGCGCGTTGGGGTTGGCTGAAGCTCATGGCGGGGTTCCTAGCTCGCCGACGACGGCGGGTCGGGGGTCGTGGGCAGGTCGTGCGGCGCGCGGTCCGGGCGCGAGGCGGCGATGAGTGCCTCGATCGCGGCGCGGGTGCGCTCCTCGGCCTGCGGGTCCTCGAGGAGGCGGTAGGAGTGGTAGAAGCCGAGCATGACGGCGTACACGTCGCTCGCGAACCGCGCCGTGTCCGTCGTCGGTGCGAGCTCGCCGGTTGCGATCGCGCCCGCCACGACGCGCTCGAGCGAGTCCGCGAGCCGCGCGTGCATCCCGCGCAGGTGGTCGCGCACGGCGCCCGGCTGGTCGTCGAGCTCGGCACCGGCCTTGACGATGAGGCAGCCCCCCGGCTGACGGCGCCGACCGCACGTGAGCCACAGGTCGACGAGCGTCCGCAGCCGCTCGAGGCCGCGCGGCGCACTCAGGGCGGGGACGACGACGCTCGTGGCGAACTCGGCTCCCGCCGCCTCGAGGACGGCGAGCTGGAGCGACTCCTTCGAGCCGAAGTGCGCGTAGAGCCCGCTCTTCGACATCCCGGTCGCGGCGGCGAGCGAGCCGATCGTGAGCCCTCCGACGCCGATGCGCGCCGCCTCCTCGACGGCGCGCGCGAGCACGGCCTCCCGCGTGCGCTCGCCCTTGCTCAGCACCTCCGTCACCCGCACAAAATAGCACGACCGTCCTTTTATCCCCCACCGCGCCCCGCCGGGCTGGGGCGGGAGGGGTCAGGCGTAGGTCGCGAGCGCGCCGTCGAAGGCGGCCAGGGCGTCTGAGGAGAAGAGCACGAACCGCACGAGCGTGAGGTGCGGGGCGCCGTCGTCGGCGGGGGCCCCCACCCCCCCCACGCGCACGGCCCCCACGGCGACGGCCGCGACGTCGTCGACGGACCAGCCGAAGATCCCGGCGCTCACGGCCGGGAAAGCGATCGACCGTGCACCGAGCCCGGCCGCGACCTCGAGGCTGCGCGTGAAGCACGACGCGAGGAGGGCCGGGTCGCGCTGACCGCGACGCGCGTCGGGACCCACGGTGTGCACGACCCAGCGGGCGGCGAGCCGGCCGGCGCCCGTCGCGACGGCCTCTCCCGTGGGCAACCCGTCCGGCAGCGTCGTTGAGCGCAGCTCGCGGCACTCGGCGAGGAGCTCCGGCCCCGCCGCCGCGTGGATCGCCCCGTCGACCCCGCCCCCGCCGAGGAGCGCCGAGCTCGCCGCGTTCACGATCGCGTCGACGCGCTCGCGCGTGATGTCCCCGCGGACCGCCTCGACGCGCACCCCTTGGAAGCTCACCGTCGTCATGCACCCAGCGTGCCGGAGATCCCCCGGCGCAGCAGCCCGTGCAGCCTCACGCTGCAGCGCCCGGCTCAGCTGCCGATCCGGGGGAACGGCTCGGTCGAGAACACGACCTCGACGGGCACCTCGAAGTAGGCGGCGATGCGCAGCGCGAGGTGCAGGCTCGGGGAGTACTCGCCGCGCTCGAGGTACCCGATCGTCTGGTAGTGCACGCCGAGCACCTCGGCGAGCTCGCGCCGGCTGATCTTGCGCTCCGCACGCAGCACGGCGATGCGGTTGTGGACGAGCTCGCTCATCAGCCGACTCGCTGCATGCGCTCGGCCTTGCGCGCCTCGACCGCCGAGCCCGACTCGCGCCGCGCCATGCGGCCGAGGATACGAGGCGACAGCACGAGCCCGACGAGCCCCCACAGCACGATCACGGCGAACGCTCCGGGCAGGTTCCACTGCCCGCCCGCCTCGAAGGCGCCCGCCCCGTCCGGCAGGAACGCCCAGCGCAGCGCGTGGCCGAACCAGTAGACCGGGAACACCTGGGCCACGACCTGCACCCAGGCCCACATCGCCGTGATGGGGAAGAAGACGCCCGAGATCGCGGCGATGCCCATGACGGGCAGGATCGCGACGGTCGTGACGTGCGAGGGCTTGCGCGCGAGCGAGCCGATGATGAAGCCGACCGGCAGGATCGCGAGCGTCCCGAGGACGACGACGCCAAGGACCGCGAGCCAGCCGACGGCGCCGCGCGGCACGAGCCCGTCGAGGAAGAACACGGGGGGCACGAGGAGCAGCACGAGCATCGGCAGCACCCCGAGGAACTGGTACACGACCTGGCCCGTGACGTAGCTGTCGAGACCGAAGGGCGCGGCCTTCGCTCGCAGCAGCGTCCCGTCCTCGCGCTCGAGCACGAGCTGGTAGGAGGGGCCGACGACGGCGCCGAACGCGATCATCGCCGCGAGCACGCCGGGCAGCGCGACGACGGACGCGCTCAGCCCCGTGCCCTCGACCGTGCTGTGGCGGTTGAGGAAGAGGAAGACGAGCAGCCCGCCTGCCCACAGCAGGTAGAAGGAGAGGTCGTCGGGTGCGCGCAGCGAGAGCTTGAACTCGGTCCAGCCGCGCTTCACGCCGACCTTGATCGCGTGGGCTCGGGGGTTCATCGCGCCGCTCCTTCCGTGGGCTCGAGGTCGCCGACGGCGTCCTCGGCGGCCTCGTGGCGGTGCACGAGCGCCATGTACGTCTCCTCGAGGCTCGAGCGGGTCACCTCGAGGTCCGTGATCTCCTCGCCGTACTGCGCGAAGAGCCCGCGGACGAACGCCGTCGCGTCGTGGTCAGCGTGCACGAAGCTCTCCCCGCCACGCGTCCAGCGCACCTCGGAGGACCCGGCCGCCTCTCGGGCGAGCTGGGCGGGACTGCCGTCGGCGACGATGCGCCCGCGGGAGAGGATGAGGATGCGGTCGGCGAGCTTCTCCGCCTCCGCGAGGTCGTGGGTCGTGAGCAGGATCGACGTGTCGTCGAGGTCGACGAGGCCGTGCACGATGTCGTGGAAGTCGCGGCGGGCCTCGGGGTCGAAGCCCGCGGTCGGCTCGTCGAGGAAGAGCACCTCGGGTCGCCCGACGATCCCGATCGCGACGTCGAGCCGGCGCCGCTCGCCGCCCGAGAGCTTGGCGATGCGACGGTCCGCGAGACCGTCGAGGCCGACGGTCGCGAGCAGCTCGTCGGTGTCGCGCGGCCGACGACGCTCAGGGGTCGAGTAGGGCGCGTAGAACTCCCCGAGGTGCTCGAGGAGGGCGCGCACCGACCAACGTCCGTGGTCGCGCCAGGACTGCAGGACGATGCCGATGCCGGCGCGCCAGGACTGCGGCGCGGTCGCAGGATCCTCCCCGAGGACCCGCACGCGCCCGTCGGAACGGCTGCGGAACCCTTCGAGGATCTCGATGGTCGTGGTCTTGCCGGCACCGTTGGGGCCGAGCAGCGCGACGACCTCGCCGCGCCCGACGTGGAAGTCGACGCCGGTGAGCACGTCCTTCGCGCCGTAGCGCATGCGCAGGTCGTCGACCTCGATGACCGGATCGCTCATGACTCATCCCCTCTCTGTTCCGAAATGTAGTAGACCTGCTACATCTCATCGTGTCAACAGGACGACCCTGACGGGCGGATATGCGCTCGCCCGCGCGGCAGAGGGCGCCTAGCCTCCCGGCATGAGCCAGATCCTCACCGCGGGCACGGCCCGCGTCCTCGTGCTCGACGACGGCGCCCCACTCTCCTCGACGCAGGACTTCCTCGACGTGATCGGCCAGCTGTGGGGCGAGGCCGAGCCGACGTCGTGCGTCGCGATCCCTGTGAGCCGCCTCGCCGAGGAGTTCTTCGACCTGCGCACGGGCCTGGCAGGTGAGGCGCTCCAGAAGTTCGTGAACTACCGGGTCCAGGTCGCCGTCGTCGGTGACGTGACCCGGTTCGTCACGGCCAGTCGGGCGCTCGCGGACTTCGTGCGCGAGTCCAACGAGGGGACGCACGTGTGGTTCGTGCGCGACCTCGCCGAGCTGCGCGCGCGCCTCACCGCGTGACGGTCAGGCCTCGAGCAGGATCGTGAACGGGCCGTCGTTGACGAGCTCGACCTGCATCATCGCCCCGAAGCGCCCCGTCGCGACCTCGAGGCCGCGCTCGCGCAGCGCCTCGACGACGGCGTCCACGAGCGGTTCCGCGACCGGGCCCGGCGCCGCGGCGTTCCATGTCGGACGACGCCCCTTGCGCGCCTCGCCGTAGAGCGTGAACTGGCTCACCACGAGCACGGGCGCACCCTCGTCGAGCACCGAGCGTTCGTCGCGCAGGATGCGCAGCTCGGCGATCTTGCGGGCGATCTGCTCGACCTGCGCGGGGCCGTCGTCGTGCGTCACGCCGACGAGCGCGAGGAGCCCGGGGCGCGTGATCGCGCCGACCAACTCGCCGTCGACCGTGACGCTCGCCCGCGTCACGCGCTGGACGACCGCCTTCACCAGCCGCCTCCGCGCCCCGAGCTGCCCCGTCCCGGCGCATGGTAGCCCCGCACCGCGGGGCGCACGTCCGCGAGGTAGATCCCCGCGGCGACCGCGGCGGCGAAACCGAAGATCGGGTCGAGGAAGCTCACGCCGATCGGCGCGGGGATCGTGACGAAGCTGATCGCCGTCGCGGCGGCGGTGATCGCGAGCCAGAACCCCCGCGAGCGCTTCGAGGCCCACGGGAACGCGGCGGCCGGTCGCCGCAGCACGTCGACGAACGCCCACAGGCACACGCCGAAGATCACGAGGGCGAGGGTCAGGAAGACGAAGGCCTGAATCTGCCAGATCACGCGGCGAGCCTACGCGAGCGGGGCACGCTGGCGGGCGGGAAGGTCACGCGAGGACCGTGTGCCCCTCGGCGCGGGCGGCTGCGACGAACTGCTCCCCCCAGCCGAGCACGACGAGGCCCGGCGCATCGAGCAGCTCGACGCTCGCGAGATGGATCGCGTCCGTCGGGCGCAAGGCGTGGTGGGCCGCGAGCTCGGCCGCTCGCTCCGTCACCCGGGGGGACAGGTCGATCTGCCACAGCCCGCGCCGCATGTCGCGCCAGCGCGCCGTCGCGGCGTCGAACGCCCGCTGCTCGAGCTTGCCGAGGCGGTGCCCGCCCGCGAGCACGGTGCGCACCTCGAGGTCGGAGACCTGCGAGCTCGCGACGAGGTCGGCGCCGTTCCACAGCTCGGCCGCGAGGTCCGTACCGGACGTGGCCGTGCACAGGTACACGAGGGCACCCGGGTGGAAGTAGACGTGCGCCACGGCGTCCTCAGCGGCGGAGCCGACGGGCGAGGTCCGAGAGCGGCCCCTGCGTCCTGGGCACCTCACGCTCACGGTGCTCTCGCGAGCCGTCACCGCGTGACAGGGGCGTGGCCGCGGGCCGGTCGGCCGCGGGGGCCGTGATGAGCCCTTCCTGCTGGAGCCGGCTGATGAGGTCGGCCGACTCGACCCCCGTGAGCCGGGCGACCGGGACGCCCCGGTCGGTGATGACGACGTCCTCGCCCCGCCGGGCAGCGTCGATCCAGTCCTTGAGCTCCGCGCGCAGCTTGCTGACCGAGACCTCCATGCGCACACGGTACAACGACAACCTCGCGCGCTGTACAGGCACGACGGCCTAGAGCGGCGGCAGCGCGGAACGCGCGTCCTCGCCCGACGCCCCCGCTGCTTCCTGAAGGTCGACCGCGAGCGAGCGCAGCACGAGCACGAGGGCCTGCGCCTGCCAGTCCTCCTCCCCGAGCGTGAACGGGTCGAGCTGCGCCCCGGCCGCCGCGAGCCGTGCGCGCGCAGCACGCGTGTCGAGACCTCCCCCGAGAGCCTCGGCGAGCTCACCGGTTCCCGCCGCGAGCTCTTCGACGACCTCCGCGAGCTGTGGCAGCTCGGCACCTCGCCGCACCGGGGCGAGCGCGCGCCTCGAGACGACCCGCGCCGAGCGCATCGCGCGGTCGGCGAGCACCGCACCCACCCGGAGCCGCTCGAGCTCGGGCCGCCGGGCACGGCCGCGCGGGGTCACCCGGGCGAGGTCGGCCGCCCCCCGTACCGCGTCCCGCCACTCCTCGAGCGCGGGCTCGGACGCACGTCCGCGCACGAGCGACTCCTCGACGTCCTCGACCGAGCCCGAGCGCAGCCCGCGCGCGAGCACCTCGAGCACCTCGGTGAGGTCGACGAGCGCGGCGCGCGCTGCCTTGCGTGGCCGCGAACGCACGTCGGTGGGTGTCAGCACCACGACGGTGAGCGCGACGAGCCCACCCACGAGCGCGTCGAGCCACCGCCCGAGCGGCCCGCTCGTCGCGACGAACGCGGGCAGCCCCACGATGACGATCGACTGGACCCCGGCCTGCATCGTCAGGGCCGGACCGCGGTCGAGGAAGCGCGCGAGGAGCGCCGAGACGCCCAGGACGAGCGCGACCTGCCACCACCCCGCACCGATGAGGTGGACGAGCAGGTCGCCGAGCAGGACGCCGATCGCGACCCCGATCGTCAGCTCGGCAACCTTGCGCACCTCGCGGAACGGCTCGAAGCCCAGCGTGACCCACGCGACGATCGCGGCGAAGAACGGGTAGGTGTGCCCAAGTCCGTAGAACGCGATCGCGTACGCGATGCCTGCCGCGACGCACGCCTGCGCGACCGGCAGGAGCGCGGCCCGCACGCGGACCCTGCCCTGCCGTACCCGCGCGCGCAGCGCGAGCGTGCGACGCACGCGCGCCCCCAGGGCCGAGGTGCGCTGCGGTTCAGGAGGTGGCACGACTCGAGCGTACGACGACGCCCCGAGCCTCGGTCGCAGGGACCGGGGCGTGCATCAGCCGGAGAGCATCGGTCCGCGCTTGAGCCCGGGCGTCGTCTCGGGGCGCGGACCGGGCCGGTCGACAGAGACGCCCTCGGCGTTGACCACGAGCTCCTGGGCCGCGGCGACGGGCCCTCCCTCGCTCGGCACGACGAGGTCGACGTCGGCAGGGACCGAGCGTTTGACGACCGCGAGGGCGATCGGGCCGAGCTCGTGGTGCCGCGCGACGCTCGTCACGGTGCCCACGACGCGCTCCTCGCCCTGCACGCGCACCTCGGCTCCGGCCTCGGGCAGCACGTGCCCCGAACCGTCGAGGTGGAGCATCACGAGCCGCCGCGGTGGGCGACCGAGGTTGTGCACCCGGGCGATCGTCTCCTGGCCGCGGTAGCAGCCCTTGTTCAAGTGCACCGCGGTGCGCAACCAGTCGAGCTCGTGCGGGATCGAGCGGTGGTCGACCTCGCGCGCGAGCCGGGGGCGCCACGCCTCGACGCGCAGCGACTCCGCAGCCCACGTGCCCGCGAGGATCCAGCCGGTCGCCTCCCGCTCACGCACCGCGTCGAGGAGACCCTCGCGCGGGACGAGCACGAGCCGCCACGCACGCCCTTGCGCGGGGTGGTCCTCGTCGGCCGGGCCGTACCGGGTGCCGCCCGCGAGGGTGCGCGGCCACGGGTCACGCCACGTCACGGGCTCGCCCTCGGCACCCTCGGCGTCGACCGGCTCGCCGAGCGCCGCCCAGCGGTCGGTCACGTCGGCGACCTCGACGCGCATCATGAACCGCATCGAGTCGAGCCACGCGGCGAGCGGGGCCGCGTGCGCGGCCTCCGTGACGAGCCACGTCGCCTCGCCGTCGTCGACGACGCCCGCGGCGTGCTCGACGTGGCCGTTGACGGACAGCACGAGGAGCTCGGTCGAGGTGCGCGGTGCGAGGGAGTCGAGTGCCTGCGAGGTGATCGAGTGCAACCACGAGAGCCGGTCGGGCCCCGTGACGGTCACGACCCCGAGGTGCGACTGGTCGACCACGGCGCCCCCACGCGCGAGCGCGCGTGCCTCGGCGACCGGGTCGCCGTAGTGCCACGCGACGCCGTCGTCGGGCCCCGCGGCGCGGACCGCCCCGGGGCGCGAGAGCAGCGGGCTCGTCATGCTGCGGGCCCCTCGACGCGGGACAGGCGCGCCGAGGCGTAGGACTGCAGGGGCTCGCCGAAGGCCGCGAGGTCCCACGCCCACATGAGGTCCCCCTCGACGTAGCCGTACAGGCGGCTCGCGGCGGTCACCTCGGCCGCGGTCGGGGTGCGCGCGATGAGGTCGCTCACGAGGTCGATCCGCCCCGAGCCGATCGCCCCGACGTACAGGCTCAGGTGGCCCGAGGGGTCGGACAGGAGCGCCTCGACGGGGTGCTTGTCGGCGGGCAGGTCGTCGGGCCGCTCGGGCGGGACGCGCCAGAAGCCCGACTCGGTCGCCCACACGGGGC
Source organism: Micrococcales bacterium (assembly GCA_029267995.1). Taxonomy (GTDB): domain Bacteria; phylum Actinomycetota; class Actinomycetes; order Actinomycetales; family Cellulomonadaceae; genus JAAYZM01. The sequence continues at coordinate 23,472 of JAJUHG010000004.1, read as the reverse complement.
CGTCGGCGGGCTCGTCGAGCGAGTCGGGCGAGTCGGGGACGACGAGCAGCCGGATCGTCGCCGAGTAGGACAGGTAGGGGCCGCCGTCGTGGTCGAAGACGACGTCCTGCCGGAAGGGTGCGTCGTCGATCCCGGGGTAGGCGAGGACTCCCTCACCGCGCCACCGACCGAGCAGCCACGCGAGCGGGTACACCTCGGGTGCGAGGCCCTCGGGGATCACGAACGACACGAAGCTTCCCATCTCCCCCTGCGACGACCCGGAGCACCCTGCACCGCACCGGCACCCGAGCGGGTGGCCGGACCGTGGAGCAGCCAGAAGGTCAGCTCTGACCCCGGTAGAGCTTGTAGACGACGTAGCCCGCGAACCAGGTGATGACCACGGCCGAGACCACGAGGAGTCCGACGAAGAAGAGCTCGAGCGCTTGCATGTCCCCAGCCTACCCAGGCCCGCCGTACGCTGACGCCGTGACTTCCACGACCCGCACCCTCGTCGTCAAGGCCACCTCCGGCGCCGACCGGCCCGAGCTCGTCAACCAGGCGTTCACGGTCGCCGCGAGCGCGGTCGCGGCGGGGGTCGAGGTCTCGCTGTGGCTCACGGGCGAGGCCGCGTGGCTCGCGGTGCCCGGCCGCGCGGCCGAGGTCGCGCTCGAGCACGCCGCCCCGCTCGAGGACCTGCTCGCGGCCGTGCTCGAGGCTGGCTCGGTCACGGTGTGCACGCAGTGCGCCGCGCGGCGCGACCTGACCGAGGCGGACCTCGTGCCGGGCGTGCGGATCGCGGGGTCGGCGGTGTTCGTCGAGGAGATCCTCGACGCGCGGGCCCGCTCGATCGTCTACTGACTCAACCGACGAGCAGTCGACCCACGACGTACACGAGCATCCCGGTCACGGTCACGGGCACGACGACGGCCGCGGTCGCGGTGGCACGCTCGGAGAGCATGGGCAAGCGCGTGAACAGCTCACGCAGCGTCGCGCCGAGGATCCCGACCGCGACGCCCACGAGCCCGCCCGCGAGGAGCGTGAGCCCGGGCAGCACGGCCGCGAGCCCGACTCCGACGCCCCCGCTGATGCCGACCGCGACGACGAGCGCGAACCACGGGGAGAGGGGCACGACCGACGAGGCCGTCCCGACACCCAGGGCCACGGCGCCGACGACGACGATCGCGGTCCCCCCAGCCGTGCGGCCCGCTGCGACCCACCCCGCGGCGGCAGCCACGACGAGGATCCCCGAGACCGAGCCCGCGACCGAGTCGACCATGCGCAGCCGCCCGTCGGGCCGCACGAGCTCGTTGACGAAGGCGAGCAGGATCGCGAGCGCGAGCACGACGGGCAGGTCGCGCAGGAACGGCTCGCCCTCGGTCAGGGTCACGGCCGCGAGCGCCCCGAGACCGCCGAGCGCGACGACGAAGCGCACCCCGGCACGTGCGGGCAGGTCGAGCAGGACGGGCCAGCCCCACGCGACGAGCAGCACCATGGCCGCGACGACACCGGCGAGGACGGTCTCGGAGACGTACGCGGCGGCCGCGAGACCGACCGCGGCGGCCGTGGTCAGCACGGCACGGGTCAGCGCGTCCACGCCTGCTCCTTCCCGTCGTTCTCGCCTGTCAGCACGCGGACGAGTGTCGCAGATGTGAACGGTCAGCACCGAACCGGTAACACGGGGCGGTACCGTGTGTGCCTGAGCGCTGGGAAGGACGAGCGATGGCAGATCTGCTTCTCCTGACACCGGCCAACGGCGGTTCGGTGCAAGTCCTGCCTGCGCTCGGTCTGCTCTCGCACCGGGTGCGCGTCCTTCCCGTCGAGCCGAGCGCGCTCGTCGACGCCCCCGACGTCGACCTCGTGCTGCTCGACGCGCGCACCGACCTCGCCGCGGCACGCACGACGTGCCGCCTGCTGCGCGCGACGGGCCTGGACACCCCGCTCGTGCTCGTGCTGACCGAGGGCGGGCTCACGGTCGTCAACGCCGAGTGGGGCGCGAGCGACGTCCTGCTCGAGACGGCCTCGCCCGCCGAGGTCGAGGCGCGCTTCCGGCTCGCGATCGAGCGGGCCGCCTCGGGCCGCCCCGGGCCGGAGGACGAGGAGATCTCCGCGGGCGAGCTCACGATCGACGCGGGCGGCTACACGGCCCGTCTGCGCGGGCGGGCGCTCGACCTGACGTACAAGGAGTTCGAGCTGCTCAAGTACCTCGTCCAGCACCCGGGCCGGGTGTTCACGCGCGCCCAGCTGCTCCAGGAGGTGTGGGGCTACGACTACTTCGGGGGCACGCGCACGGTCGACGTGCACGTGCGCCGGCTGCGCGCGAAGCTCGGCACCGAGCACGAGCAGCTGATCGGGACGGTGCGCAACGTGGGGTACCGTTTCGACCCACCCAAGGACCGGCGCGGCATCGAGCCCGCACTTCCCGTCGAGGCGGTGACGGGCACCCAGCCCACGTCGTGACAGTTGACTCTTCTCGCGTTCTCGTCGAGGGACCGTGGCGGCACGAGTTCGTGCCCGCGAACGGTTCGCGCTTCCACGTCGCCCTCGCGGGCCCCGGCGACCGTGACACGCCCCTCGTCGTGCTCCTGCACGGCGTCGGCCAGTGCTGGTGGACGTGGCGCCACCAGATCCCCGTGCTCGCCGAGGCGGGGTACCGGGTCGCCGCGATGGACCTGCGCGGCACGGGCGCCTCGGACAAGCCCCCGCTCGGCTACGACGCGGTGACCCTCGCGCGCGACGTCGCGGGGGTCATCCGCTCGCTCGGCTCGCGCCGCGCCGTCGTCGTCGGGCACGGGGTGGGCGGCGGGCTCGCGTGGACGCTGCCCGCGGTCAACCCCGAGGTCGTGCGGGCCGTCGGGGCCGTCTCGGCGCCCCACCCGCTGCACCTGCGTTCCCACGCCCCGCGCATCCTCTCGGCTGCCGCATGGCGGCTCGTCGCCTACGCCCAGCTGCCGTGGTTCCCCGAGCGCTCGATGCGCGAGCGCGACCTCGCGGCGCGGCTCCTCGCCGCGTGGAGCGCCCCGGGCTTCGCCGACGACGCCGCGGTCGAGCTCTACCGTGACGCCGCCCGCGTCCCGTTCGCCGCACACTCCCAGCTCGAGCACGTGCGTTGGCTCGTGCGCTCGACACCACGCTTCGACGGGCGGCGTTACCTCACGGCCCTGCGCGACGCGGCGCCCGTGCCGAGCCTCCAGGTGCACGGCGAGCTCGACCCCGTGCTGCGGGTGCGCCACGCGCGCTCGGACGCCCGGTACGTGGGCGCCGGTGCGCGCTACGAGGTCGTCGCGGGGGCGGGGCACTTCGTGCCCGAGGAGGCCCCCGAGGACGTCTCGCGGCTGCTGCGCGAGTGGCTCGCGGTCGTCAGCCCTGTGGACCAGGCCTGAGCATCGCCGCGGCACGCTCGGGGTCCGTCTCGCCGATCCCGTAGGACGGGCACAGCCGCGCGACGGGGCACGCACCGCACGCGGGGCGCCGCGCGAAGCACGTGCGCCTGCCGTGGATCACGAGCCGGTGCGAGAGCATCGTCCACTCACGCCGCTCGACGAGCTCGCCGATCGCGTGCTCGACCTTGACCGGGTCGGTCTCCTCGGTCCACCCGAGACGCCGCGCGAGGCGACCCACGTGCGTGTCGACCGTGATCCCCGGGACCCCGAAGGCGTTGCCGAGCACGACGTTGGCCGTCTTGCGCCCGACGCCCGGGAGCGCGACGAGGTCCTCGAGGCGCCCGGGGACCTGGCCGTCGTGCTTGTCGACGAGCTCGCGCGCGAGGCCCTGGATCGACCGCGTCTTGGCGCGGAAGAAGCCCGTGGGGCGGATGATCTCCTCGATCTCCTCGGGGTCTGCGCTCGCGTAGGACTGCGCGTCGGGGAAGCGCGCGAACAGCTCGGGGGTGACCTGGTTGACGCGCACGTCGGTGCACTGGGCGGACAGGACCGTCGCGACGAGCAGCTCGAGCGGGTTGGTGAAGTCGAGCTCGCAGCGCGCGTCGGGGTACGCCTCGGCGAGCCGGCGGTTGACTGCCCGGGCGCGGCGCACGAGCGCGAGGCGGCTCGTCGCGGGTGCGACCGGTCGGGCAGGCATGGGTGCAGCGTAGGCACACGTCACCTGCGGGTCGAGCCGCACCGGGCACCGAGGCCCGTTCGCGCGCGGTCTCGCCCGCCACCTTCTCGGGCCACGAACGCACCAAGGTGCGCAGCTCCTCAAGCGCGTCGCGCACGAGGCCGACATACTGGATACGTGCGAGCACGGGGGCGCGCGAGCACACATCTGACGCCCATCGGGGGAGCTCAAGCATGGCGGTGGCCAGGACGTCCGGGCTCGACGGTCGACTGACCGAGCTGCGCCGTGCCCGCCGCCTGCTGCGCGCCGAGAAGTCGCGCATCGGGCAGTGGCGCCGGCTCGTGCGTGCCCGCCTCGACCTCGCGGTCGCCGCGGCGGCACAGCCAGAGCCCCTCGGCCAGGAGGCGGACGTGCTCCCGGTCGGGCCCGAGACGGACCTGCCGATGCACGCCGAGCTCGTGACCCAGGTGCTCGGCGGGGGACCCTCGATCGACCTCGACCGGCTCGAGGCGCTGCGCGACCTGGATCGCCGGCTCGCCCGCTACGAGGAGGCCGTCTCGGTCGCGCTCGACGCCGCGACGAGCGAGTTCATCCGGCGGGTCGCGGCCGACCCGAGAGAGATGTGCAGCCCGCTCACCGAGCCCTGAGGGCTCCCCGCCCGCCCCACCCCGCGAGCGGTGGCACACTTGGCCCAGGACACGAACGTCAGTGGGAGGTCTTGGTGGCCGAGTCAGTCACTCTCGAGGGGCCGCTCTTCTCTGCTCTCGACCCGGAGGCAGCCGAGCAGCTGCGCGCAGAGATGCGCGAGTCGCACGTCGCGCGCGGCGTGACGATCTTCCGCGAGGGCGAGCCGGGTGACCGACTCTTCGTCATCGCGACAGGCAAGATCAAGCTCGGCCAGACCTCGAGCGACGGGCGCGAGTCGCTCCTCGCCGTGCTCGGGCCCGGGGAGATGTTCGGCGAGCTCTCGCTGTTCGACCCCGGGCCACGCACCGCGACCGCGACCGCTGTCGCCGACGCGCTCGTCTTCGAGCTCGGCCATGACCAGATCGTCTCGTGGCTCGAGCGCCACCCCGGTGCCGCGCGCCACCTGCTCGGGGCGCTGGCCCGCCGGCTGCGCCGCACGAACGAGGCGCTCGGCGACCTCGTGTTCTCCGACGTCCCAGGGCGCGTCGCGAAGGCCCTGCTCGACCTCTCGCGCCGCTTCGGCGTCGAGGTCGCCGAAGGGGTGCGGGTGCACCACGACCTCACGCAGGAGGAGCTCGCACAGCTCGTCGGGGCCTCGCGCGAGACGGTCAACAAGGCGCTCGCCGACTTCGTCTCGCGCGGGTGGATCCGACTCGAGGGACGCAGCGTCGTGCTGCTCGACGTCGACCGACTCACCTACCGCGCGCGCTGATCTGACGCCGACGACGCCCCTCGGCACGACAGGGAGCGGGTCGGGCTCGGTTCAATCGAGCTCGACGACGAGCTCGACCTCGACGGGCGCGTCGAGCGGGAGGGCCGCGACACCGACCGCCGAGCGGGCGTGCCGGCCCGCAGGGCCGAGCACCTCGCCGAGCAGCTCGCTCGCCCCGTTGACGACCGCGGGCTGGCCCGTGAACGACGGGTCGCTCGCGACGAAGCCCACGACCTTGACGACCCGGGCGACCTGGTCGAGCCCGCCCGCGACCGAGGCGACCGCGGCGAGCGCGTTGAGCGCGCACGTGCGCGCGAGACGGTACGCCTCCTCGGGGGTCACGAGTCCCTCGCCCTCGCCGACCTTGCCGGTCGCCTCGAGGACGCCGTCGACGATCGGCAGCTGGCCCGAGGTGTAGACGTACTTGCCGCTGCGCACCGCGGGGACGTACGCGGCGACGGGTGTCGCGACCTCGGGCAGGCGCAGCCCGAGCTCGACGAGCCGGGCCGCGACGCTCACGACTGCTCCCGCGGCCGCTTGAGGTAGGCCACGAGACCACCGTCGGGCCCGTTGACGACCTGCACGAGCTCCCAGCCGTCCTCGCCCCACTGGTCGAGGATCGCCTTCGTGGCGTGGATGATGAGCGGAACCGTTGCGTACTCCCACGTGGTGGCCATGCTCGCGAGCCTACCGCTCGCCCGGGCCGCGGAAGAGGTCAGGACGAGGCGCGCAGAAGAGCCTCGGGGCTCGCTCCCTCGACCACGAGCAGCTCACGCCACGAGGTGACGTCGGGCCGACGTCGGCGCAGCGCGCGCCGCTCGCGTTCGGTCAGTCCGCCCCACACGCCGAACTCCGTGCGCGAGTCGAGCGCGTCGGCGAGGCACTCGAGGCGGACCGGGCAGCCCTGACACACGGTGCGAGCCTCGCGTTGCGCGGCTCCTTGCACGAAGAGCGAGTCAGGCTCGACCGTGTGGCACGCGGCACGGGCCTGCCAGTGGACGTCTTGAGCAAGTGCAGTCACAGATGCATCCCCTTCGAGAAGTCGTCGTTGACTCCTGTGGACACCGGACCGTACCCCCGCGACCGCCGGTTTGGAAATCGTCCAAACGTGCGAACGGCTCCTGGCTGACGTTCAGGCAGGTCCCACGAGGCGCGGAATCCTCACGGAACGTCCACCGCTGTACGGGGCTCGCGCGGGGCTCCTCGCGTACCCTGGGGGCCATGCCACAAGCACCCCGGCCCCGGGGCCGCCAGGTCACCGTGTTCCAGGCCGTCGCGCTTTTCCTGTCCTTCCTCCTCGTCGCGGGGGTCGGCGGAGTCGTCGCGGCGGGCCTCGTCGTGCCCGCGGTGGCGGGGACGAAGGCCCTGACGAACACGGTCGAGGAGGTCTTCGACGACCTGCCCTCCGAGCTCGCCGAGCAGCCGCTCTCGCAGCGCTCGACGATCTACGACCGCAAGGGCAAGGTGCTTGCGACCTTCTACCACGAGAACCGCATCGTCGTGCCGCTCAAGGACATCGCCCCGATCATGCGCCAGGCCGTGATCGCGGTCGAGGACAAGCGGTTCTACGAGCACGGCGGTGTCGACGCGACGTCGATCCTGAGCGCTGCCTTCAAGTCCGCGACGACCGACGAGACGCGCGGCGCGTCGACGCTCACGCAGCAGTACGTCAAGAACGTCCTGATCGAGCGCGCCGCACGCGAGGGTGACCTCGAGGGCATCGAGGCGGCACGCACCGCGGAGGGCAACGAGGGCTACGCACGCAAGCTGCGCGAGATGAAGACGGCGATCGCGCTCGAGAAGAAGTACACGAAGGACCAGATCCTCGAGCGCTACCTCAACATCGCGCAGTTCGGGGTCTCGGTGTACGGCGTCGAGGCAGCCGCGCAGTACTACTTCGGCGTCCACGCCTCCGAGGTCGACTACCTCCAGGCTGCGACGCTCGCGGGTGTCACGCAGAGCCCGACCGCGCTCGACCCCGAGCGCAACCCCGAGGCCTCCGAGAAGCGCCGTAACACCGTTCTCGCGCTCATGTTCGACCAGGGGTACATCACGCAGGCGGAGTACGACAGGGGCATCGCGACACCGCTCGCGGACACGCTCGACGTGCAGACCACCCGCCTCGGCTGCACCTCGGCCGGCAAGTCGGCGTACTTCTGCGACTACGTCACGAAGGTCATCGCGAACGACCCCGTGTTCGGCGAGACGAAGGACGAGCGCACCGACCGGCTGTACCGCGGCGGTCTCGAGATCCACACGACCCTCGACCGCAAGCTGCAGAACCTCGCGGACAAGGAGATCCGGGCCGCCGTCGGGCGCAAGGACGAGTCGGGCATCGCGGCTGCCATGACGGTCGTCGAGCCGGGCACGGGCGAGATCCTCGCGATGGCCCAGAACCGCGTCTACAACCCCTCCCCCTCGACGAAGGAGTGGGAGACGTCGATCAACTACAACACCGACTTCGCCTACGGCGGGTCGAAGGGGTTCCAGCCCGGGTCGACGTTCAAGCCGTTCGCGCTCGTCGCGTGGCTCCAGGAGGGCAACGGCCTCAACCAGGTGATCGACGCGACGCGGCGCGAGTACAAGCCGGACTCGTGGACCGCCTCGTGCGTCGACGGGCCTGTGACGCAGTCGCCGTACAACCCCGCGAACGCCGAGGGCAACGACTCGGGACCGATCACGGTGCTCAAGGCGACCGCGAACTCCGTCAACTCAGGCTTCATGGCGATGGCCAACCAGATCGACCTGTGCCGCATCTTCGAGGCCGCCGAGGCGCTCGGTGTCCGACAGGCCACGGGCGAGCCGATCGACGTCATGCCGGCGAACGTGCTGGGTTCCCAGGACGTCTCCCCGCTCACGATGGCCGCAGCGTACGCCGCCCTCGCCGCGGAGGGCGAGTACTGCAAGCCGATCGCGATCACGAGCATCACGGACGCGAACGGCAAGGAGATCCCGGTCCCCTCGGCGAGCTGCCACCAGGCGATCTCGAAGGAGGTCGCGAACGCCGTGACCTACGCGCTCTCGAAGGTCCTCACCGAGGGCTCGGCGCGCAGGACGGGCGGTCTGCCCGGCCGCCCCTCGGCGGGCAAGACGGGCACGACGAACATGAACTGGCACACGTGGTTCGTCGGGTACACCCCGCAGATGTCGACCGCGGTCTGGGTCGGGCACTCCGAGGGCCTCAAGCCGATGCGCAACGTGCGGGTCAACGGCACGTGGCACAGCTACATGTGGGGCTCGTCGATCGCGGCCCCGACGTGGAAGCGGTTCATGACCGCGGCCCACGAGGGCAAGAAGGTCATCGAGTTCCCGGGCGTCAACCAGCGCCAGCTGTACGGGCCCCAGGCGACCGTCCCGAACGTCGTCGGGATGAGCGAGTCCGAGGCTCGCTCGACGCTGACCCGCGCCGGGTTCAACGTCGCGCGCAACGTCGAGAAGGAGTACTCCGACTCGGTCCAGAAGGGCCGCATCAGCTCCCAGTCGATCGGTGCGGGCGCGCGCGTGTCGAAGGGCAGCATCATCACGCTCAAGGTCTCCGACGGCCCTGAGCCGGATCCGTGCGACAAGTGGAACGGGCGCGGCAAGGCACCACGTGGCTGCGAGGACGACCGCGACCGCGGCAAGGACCGCGACCGGGACGAACGGGACCGTGACCGGGACCGTCCGGGCCGTGACCGTGACCGCCCGGGCCGCGGCGACTGACCCGCCCCGCCCGCCGAGACTCCCATGAGCCGATCCCTGCGCGCCCTCGGGTACCTCGCGGCGGCCGGGGCGGGCGCGCTCGCGTGGTCGCTCGTCGAGGCGCGCTGGTTCACGCTGCGCGAGGTGAGCGTGCCGGTGCTCGAGCCGGGTGCCGTGCCGCTGCGCGTGCTGCACCTGTCCGACCTGCACCTCGTGCCGAGCCAGCGCAGCAAGATCGCCTGGGTCCGCGACCTCGACACGCTGCACCCCGACCTCGTGGTCGACACGGGCGACAACTGGGCCCACCCCGAGGCTCTCGGCCCGCTCCTGCATGCGCTCGAGCCGCTCCTCGCCCGGCCCGGGGCGTTCGTCATGGGGTCGAACGACTACTACGGCCCTGTCGCGAAGAACCCCGCGAAGTACCTGCGTCCTGGCAGGCCGCGCGAGGACACGAACGCCGCCGAGCGCGCCCTGCCCGCGGACCTCCTCGCGAAGGAGCTCACCTCGGCGGGCTGGCTCGACCTCGACAACCGGAGGGGCGCGCTCACGCTGCGCGAGACACGGCTCGACCTCGTCGGGACGGACGACGCGCACGTCGGGTACGACGAGTTCCCCGCCCCCCATCCCCTCGACGACGGCGCCGTGCGGGTCGGGGTGACGCACGCCCCGTACTCGCGCGTGCTGCGCCAGATGCTCGCCGACGGCGTCTCGCTCACCTTCGCGGGGCACACGCACGGCGGGCAGCTCGCGGTGCCCGGGTGGGGTGCGCTCGTGACGAACTGCGACCTCGACACACGTCGGGCCAAGGGGCTTCACGGCTGGCCCGGTGCCCGCCCGGACGCCCCGGGCGGCGAGGGGTCGATGTGGCTGCACGTCAGTGCGGGTCTGGGCACCTCGCCGTACACGCCCGTGCGCTTCGCGTGCCGACCCGAGGCGACCCTCCTCAACCTCGTCGCGCGCCCCGAGTGAGTCGCGAGAGCGGTCCGGTTTCGTGACAGGGCCCTGCCTCGGCTATCCTGATGCGGCTCCAGCGGGGTGTGGCGCAGCTTGGTAGCGCGCTTCGTTCGGGACGAAGAGGTCGCAGGTTCAAATCCTGTCACCCCGACCGCTGTGATGTCGCAAGACATCGGAACAGTCCGGACCTACGGATCGTAGGTCCGGACTTCTTCTTTGTGCGGGTGGTCCTCGGGCTACCCGGCACCACCACTCCCACCGCGCGGTCCGGCTCGCGCCGACATAGCGTGGAGAGCGGGCCAAGATCTGGCCCGTCGAAGGAGGGACCGACATGGGCACGGACGACAAGATCCGCAACGTCGCCGACGAGGCGCAGGGCAAGATCAAGGAGAAGGCCGGCCAGGCGACCGACGACGAGAAGCTCGAGGCCGAGGGCAAGGCCGACCAGGCCAAGGCGAACCTCAAGCAGGCCGGCGAGAAGGTCAAGGACGCCTTCCAGTGACCGAGTCCTACCCGAGCGAGGTCCCGGCGCAGGAGCAGTCCTGGCCGGGCGAGACCTCGCAGATGACGCCGGTCCCCGACCACGGGGAGGAGTCCTACGTGGGTCGGGACCGGCTCACCGGGAAGCGTGCGCTCATCACGGGCGGCGACTCGGGGATCGGGCGCGCGACGGCGATCGCCTTCGCGAAGGAGGGTGCGAGCGTCGCGATCTCCTACCTGCCCCAGGAGCAGGCCGACGCCGAGGAGACGAAGGCAGCCGTCGAGGCCGCAGGTGGCACGATCCACCTGCTGCCGGGGGACCTGCGGACCGAGGAGGCGAACAAGAAGCTCGCGCACGACGCGGTCGAGGCGCTCGACGGGATCGACGTCGTGATCGCCAACGCGGGGTTCCAGATGGCCCACCCGGGCGGGATCGGCGACTTCCCCTCGGGGCAGATCGAGCAGGTCTTCGAGACGAACGTGTTCTCGACGTTCTGGCTCGTGAAGTACCTCGAGCCCTCGCTCGGCGAAGGTTCCTCGATCATCTTCACGACGTCGATCCAGGCCTTCGACCCCTCCGAGCCCCTGCTCGACTACGCCGCGACGAAGGCCGCGCTCAACAACCTCATGGTCAACCTCGCCTCCGAGCTCGGGCCGAAGGGCATCCGCGTCAATGCGGTAGCTCCCGGGCCGATCTGGACCCCGCTCATCGTCTCGACGTTCGACGCGGAGAAGATCGAGGGCTTCGGGAGCGACACCCCGCTCGGGCGGCCCGGGCAACCGGTCGAGCTCGCACCCGCCTACGTGTTCCTCGCCTCGGACGAGGCGAGCTACGTGAGCGGCACGGTCCTGGGGGTCACGGGCGGCAAGCCGGTCTTCTAGGACAGCAACCCCCGCACGACGACGGGCGCCCGAGGGATCTCTCCCCGGGCGCCCGTCTGCTGTCTCGCGCGGGTTCGGCTAGTGCGTGCGCCGCGCCCGCACCGCCGCGGCGAGCTCGTCGAGGAGCTCGGCGGTCGTGCCCCAGTCCATGCACTTGTCCGTCACGGACTGCCCGTAGACGAGCCCGCTCGGCGCGGGAGCCTGGGCGCCGGCCACGAGGAAGCTCTCGAGCATGAGCCCCGTGATGCCCTGCTCCCCCGCCGCGAGCCGGGCGGCGAGCTCGCGCACGACCTCGGCCTGGCGCACGTGGTCCTTGCCCGAGTTGCCGTGCGAGGCGTCGACGATCACGCCGTGCGCCGCTGCACCGTCGAGCCCCGCCCGCTGTGCGAGCTCAAGGGTGCGGGCCACCACCTCGGCACCGTAGTTGGGTCCCGAGCGTCCCCCGCGCAGGATCACGTGGCAATCGGCGTTGCCCCTCGTCGCGACCGCGGCGGCCCGGCCGCGGGAGTCCGCACCGAAGAACACGTGCTCGGCCGCGGCCGCGACGCACGCGTCGACGGCCGCCCCGACGTCGCCGTCGGTCGTGTTCTTGAAGCCCACGGGCATCGAGAGCCCCGAGGCGAGCTGGCGGTGCACCTGGCTCTCGGAGTTGCGCGCCCCGATCGCGCCCCACGTCACGGCGTCGGCGAGGTACTGCGGGCTCGTGGGCTCGAGGAACTCGCACGCGGCGGGCACCCCCGCGTCGAGCACCCCGAGCAGCACCTCGCGCGCGAGCCGGAGCCCGGTGAGCACGTCGTGCGAGCCGTCGAGGTGGGGGTCGTTGACGAGTCCCTTCCACCCGACCGTGGTGCGCGGCTTCTCGAAGTACACGCGCATGACGACGCACAGCTCCTCGGCGCGCGCGTGCGCGACCTCGGCGAGCCGGCGGGCGTAGTCGAGCGCAGCCTCGGGGTCGTGCACCGAGCACGGGCCCACGATCACCAGGAGGCGGTCGTCCTCGCCCGTGAGGACCTCGCGCACCTCGCGCCGGGACTGCGCGACGAGGTCACCGCGGGCGGTCCCCAGGGGCAGCTCGGCGAGCAGGTCCGCGGGGGCGGGCAGGGGGTCGAGGGCGCGGATGCGCAGGTCGCTCACGGGAGCCTGGATCTCTGCGCGCGCGGCCTCGGGCGTGCGGGTGGATGTGGCGGTCGTGCGGGACATCGGGGTTCTCCTGGTCGGGTCGGTTCGCCTCGACGGACCCCGCACCGCTCGGCCGGCGCCCGTCTGAACGACGAAGGCCCCGGACGCTGCTGCGTCCAAGGCCTGGGGCTCCGGTGGGGTTCGTGGGGTCAGGCGTGCACCCGCGGGCTCCCACCAGGAGCCTGCGTCAAGCGCCAATAGCCACGAAGGTGCGTCACGCGCAGCACCGTACCACCGCTTCTCACCTGCTGGTCACGGCATATCGCTCGACGAAACGGCGCAGGATCGCGTGCGCGGTCGCGAGCTCGGCTCCAGCGGCGCGCGCGAGGATCCCCGCGGCCTCCTCGGGCGCGAAGTAGCCGTACGAGCGGTACGTCTCGACGCGCAGGCGCAGGCCCTCGTGGTCGAGCTCGGGGTGGAACTGGGTCGCATACAGGTTCGTGCGCACCCGGAACATCTGCACGGGGCAGTCGGCCGAGGTCGCGAGCAGGACGGCGTGCTCGGGCAGCTGGGCGACGGCCTCCTTGTGCCCCACGAGCGCGGCGAAGCGCTCCGGGAGCCCCGCGAGCAGCGGGTCGGCCTTCCCCTCGGAGGTGAGCGCGATCGTCGTCGGCCCGACGGGCTCGGAGAAGGTCGTGTCGATCACCGCGCCCTCGTGCCGGCCGAGCGTGCCGACCCCGTAGCACGCGCCGAGGAACGGGAAGTCCCGCTCGACGAGCTCGTCGAGCAGGGTGTGCAGCTCGGCCTCGACGCGGTGCTGGACGGGCGACTTGAGGTCGTCGTCGTCGGAGGAGTTGAACGGACTGCCGCCCACGATCACGCCCGAGAAGTCGTCGAGGTCGATCTTGGGCATCGGTCCGGCCTCGAGGCGCACCCGCACGAGCTGCTCGGGGCGCAGGCCACCGTGGCGCAGGACGGCGGCATGCTCGTCGTCGGCCGCGGCGTCCTCGGCGCGCGTCGCGAGCAGCAGGAACGGCTTCACGGCTCGAGCGTAGGGGTACCGGGACGCCCGCGCGCGGCTGTCCACAGCCGGCACGTCGGCGCGGGCCGGGCGCCTACCCTGGACGGGTGGTCGAGACCCTCGCACTACGCACGCTCGACGCGCCCACGTGGCGCGCCGCGGCCCTCGCGCACGCCGAGCGGGCCGACGCGCTCACTGCGGGACGCCGCGACCGGCGCGCGCGCGGCGAGAAGCACCCGATCGACGACTTCCTCTACGAGTACTACGGGCTCAAGCCCGCACCCCTGCGCCGCTGGCACCCCGGGGTCGGGACCGCGCTCGAGCTCGCCGACGACGACGTCCCGCACCTCACCTGGCGCTGGTACCGCAGCGAGCGCGACGTCGTGACGCTCGATGTCGAGGCCTTCCTCGCCGACCGTGGCGACACGGTGCGCTATGTGCGCGAGCTGCTCACCGCGACGGCCGCGCGCCCCGCCTTCGCCGGGTGCTTCGGGCTGCACGAGTGGGCGATGGTGTACCGGCAGCGCGAGCACCGGCACGACCTGCCGCTGCGGCTCGGCCAGGACGGCACGGACGCCGTGGTCGAGGCGCACCGCCTGCGCTGCTCGCACTTCGACGCCTTCCGCTTCTTCACCCCCGCCGCCGCCCCGCGCAACGCGCTCCAGCCCACGCGGGCGAGCCAGCCCGCGCTCGAGCAGCCCGGCTGCCTGCACGCGAACATGGACCTGCTCAAGTGGGCCCTCAAGCTCGGGCCCGCGGTGCCCGGCGAGCTCCTCCTGGACTGCGCCGAGCTCGCCCGCGACGTGCGCCTGCTCGACATGCAGGCCTCGCCGTACGACGTGTCCTCGCTCGGCGAGCCCGCGGTCGCGATCGAGACGCCCGAGGGCAAGGCCGAGTACGTCGCCCGGCAGCGCGCCTTCGCCGAGCGCGCCGCCCCGCTGCGCGCCCGCCTCGTCGAGGTGTGCGAGACGCTGCTGGCCTGAGCTACTCCCAGCGGAACAGCCGCGCCGCGAGCGGCACGAGGATCGCGGTCCACACGACCGAGACCACGAGCTGGTGCAGGGGGAACCCCTCGCCGAACCAGCCCTCGTTGAGCGCCTGCGCGACCGCACCGAGCGGCACGTACGTCGCGATCGTCCGCAGCGTGTCCGGCATGAGCGCGACCGAGACCCACACCCCGCCGAAGAACAGCATCGGGAAGTACAGGCTCATGCCCATCGCGCTCGCGGCACCCGTGCTCGAGGCGAGCGCAGTGACGAGCGAGCCGAGCGCCATCATCGACACCGCCCCGAGCACGAGCGCGAGGACCACGACGAGCGGCTGGGTGGGCGCCTCGACCCGGAACACCCCGAAGGCGACCGCGAGCGCGAGGGCGACCCCGACCACGAGCGCGACGAGGTTGACGACGATCTCGGCGACGAGCAGCCGGGACGCGGGCATGGGCGTCGTACGCAGACGGCGCAGGACACCCTTCTCGCGGTAGATCGCGAACACCTGCGGGTAGGTCGTCAGGGCGATCGTCGCGACCGCGAGCGCGAGCACCGCGGTCATGTACAGGTCGACCGGGCGCACCCCCGAGCCCGCGAGCGCGCCCTCGGTGATCGGCTCGCGCATCCCGGGGATCGCCAGACCGATCGCGAGCAGCAGGAGCGCGGGGAACAGCAGCGCGAAGAAGACGTTCGCGGGCTCACGCAGGAACAGGCGGGCCTGCGTGCGCAGGATCACGGTGTTGGCGTTCATGTCAGACCTCCTCGTGGGAGCGGGTGAGCTGGACGAAGGCGTCCTCGAGGCTCGTGCGGGCGACCTCGACGTCGACGGGTCGGACCCCGGCCTCGGCGAGGGCGAGCACGACGTCGACGACGACGTCCTCGCGGCCGCGCACGACGATCTCGCCGCGGTCCACGCGCGCCTCCTCGACCGAGTCGAGGCCCTCGAGGAGCGCGGTGACCCGGGCGCCGTCGCCGTCGGTGCGGAAGCGCATGACCTGGCCGCGGCGTGCACCGACCGCGAGCCCCGCGGGGGTGTCGGTCGCGACGACGCGGCCCGCGTCGATCACGGCGATGCGGTCGCACAGCCGCTCGGCCTCGTCCATGAAGTGGGTGACGAGCACGATCGTCACGCCCTCCTCGCGCACCGACTCGACGAGCTCCCACACCTCGCGGCGGGCCTGCGGGTCGAGGCCCGTCGTGAGCTCGTCGAGCACGGCGATCTCCGGCTTGCCGATCAGGGCGAGCGCGACCGCGAGGCGCTGCTTCTGCCCGCCCGAGAGGTGCCGGTACTGCGCGTCGAGCTTCTCGGCGAGACCGAGGCGGGTCGCGAGGGCGACGCCGTCGGCGGGGTCGGGGTAGAACGAGGCGAACAGCTCGAGGGCCTCGCGCACGCGGATCTTGGGGTGCAGCTCGCCCTCCTGGAGCTGTACGCCGACCCGCTCACGCAGGGCCGCGCCGTCGTGGGCGGGGTCGAGACCCAGGACGCGGATCTCGCCGTCGTCGGCCGCACGCAGCCCCGTGAGGCACTCGACCGACGTCGTCTTGCCCGCCCCGTTGGGGCCGAGGATCCCGAAGATCTCCCCGCGGCGGACCTCGAAGGAGACGTCGTCGACGGCGACCTTGGCGCCGTAGGTCTTGCGCAGGTTCTTGACGGTGATGACAGGGGTCACGGTCGACTCCTTCAGCTCGTGGTGGTCGGTCGGACGCGGGCGCCGCGCAGGGCGAGGTGCGCGAGCCCCCAGAGCGCTGCGCACACCGCGAGCGCGAGAGCGAGGCCCGCGGGGTAGGGCACGGTGTCGACCGCGTTGCCGAGCTCGACGGGCTCGACGTGCGCGACGAGCGCGGGGACCACGAGGACGGGCCCGGCCGTGACCGGCAGGGCGAGGGTGCCGGCCCACCCGCCCCAGCGATAGAACACCGCGGCGACCGCGACCCCCGACAGCGCGAAGGTCGCGAGGACGACGGCGTGGTCGACCGCGACGAGCGCCCACGGGCCTGCGGGCACCGCGCGCCGTCCGTAGACCGCGACGTGATCCCAGCCGCGCGTGAGGAACAGGGCCCGTTCGGCCGCGTGCACGAGGGATGCGACGAGCCCGTAGCCGAGCGCCGCGAGCACCGCACCGGTGCACACCTGCCGCGTGAACGAGCGCCGGGTCATGCCGTGCGCGACGCTCGGGCCGGTGCTCGCGAGCACGATCACGAGCAGCATCACGAACAGGTACCAGCGCGGCCCTTGGATCGCGGTCGACAGGACGCTCAGCGGGGTGCCGCCGTAGTGGCCCACGAGCAGCGAGATCCCGAACGTCGCGGCGATCGCGATCGCCCACACCCAGGTCCCCTGCCGCAGCGCGGTCCGCGTGACGACTCGCGCGAGGACGGTGTCGGGGCGGTGGCCAGGTCGACGGGTCGCTGGGGTCGAGGCGGTCATGGTGGCTCCGTCCTGGTTCATCGGATCGCACCGACCGGGCGCGCGGGCGCGCCGTGCGCGAGCCGGAAGGCCATCGCGAGGGACACGAGGGCGAGGACCGCGAGGACCGCGAAGGTCGCGGGGGCGTCGAGCCCCGTGACGCCGAGCGCCTCGCCGAGGCCCGAGCTTGCCCGCAGCTCGATCACGGCCGTCGCGGCGAGAACGGGCAGCGCGGTGACCGCGAGGGCGTAGGTGCCGCCCCAGCCGCCCCAGCGCCGATAGCCTGAACCGATCGCGACGCCGCCCAGCCCGAGGGCGAGGTTGAGGGTGAAGGACTCGGCGAGCACGAGCCCCACCTGCTCCCCCGAGGTGAACACGTGGCCGGTGTTGATGACCGCGGGCCAGCCGTTCGCCGCGTAGAGGGCCGCCTCGATCCGGAAGGCGGCAGCCAGCAGCACCGCGTAGGCGGCGGCCATGAGCACCACGGCCACGGTCGTGGTGCTCACGTAGGAGCGCCGCGTCCCACCCGTCGCGACGTGCGGGAGGAACCAACCGACCGCGAGCGTGATCGCGAAGCCGATGATGAAGTTCCGTGGCGTCATCGACATCGAACCGATGACGCTCTCGGTGATCCCCATGGTCCCGAGGTTCGAACGCGTCACGCCCCACGCGACGAGCGTGATCCCGCCCCACGCCCACATCGAGGCGAACGCCGTCCAGCGCACGAGACGTGCGAGGAGGCGACGGTCCACCTCGGTCGGGGCGGCGACGGGGTGCCGGGAGAGCGCCGTCGTCATCTCCTCTCCCCCTTCGAGGTGAGGTGGACGAAGAGGTCCTGCAGCGGGACCGACCCGAGCTCGAGGCCTGCCTCGACCGCGCGCTGCTCGGCGCCCGGGGGGAGGTCCCCGACGACGGTCACCTGGAGCGTGCGGCCCAGCTGGGCTCGCCCGACGACGCGCAGCCCGGTGACGAAGGCCTCGACCTCGTCCTGCGGGCCCGTCACGGTGCGCCCGCGCGAGCGCAGGTCCTCGGCGTCCTCCTCGAGGAGCACCGTGCCCTGGTCGAGGATGATCACGCGCTCGAAGAGCCGCTCGACCTCCTCGATGAGGTGGCTCGAGAGCACGATCGTGCGCGGGTGGGCGGCGTAGTCGGCGAGCAGCGCGTCGTAGAACGCATACCGCGAGGGCGCGTCGAGGCCGAGGTAGGCCTCGTCGAACATCGTGAGCGGGGCTCGGGAGGCGAGGCCGACGACGACGCCGAGCGCCGAGCGCTTGCCGCGCGAGAGCTGGGTGGGCTTCTTGTCGAGCGGCAGCTCGAAGCGGTCGACAAGCTCGGCCGCGAGCTCGGCCGACCAGTGCGGGCGCAGGCGCGCCGCGAAGTCGAGGACGCCTCGGACCTTCTCCTCGGGGAAGTCGCCGCCCTCGCGCACGAGTGCGATCCCGGCCATGACGCGCGCGTTCTCGTAGGGGTCCTCCCCGTCGACGAGCACGCTGCCCGAGCTTGCGCGCTGGAAGGCGGCGATCGTCGACAGGAGCGAGGTCTTGCCCGCCCCGTTGCGACCGAGCAGGCCGTACACGACCCCCGGCTCGAGCCTCAGGCTGACGTTGTCGACGGCGGTCGCGCGGCCGTAGCGGACGGTGAGGTCACGGACCTCGACGGCGAAGCTCATCGCGGATCCTCCTGGGGGTGGTCGGGGGCCGAGGGCGCGGCGGCGCCGTCGTCGGCGGTGTGCGACGGGTCGCCGTCGGCGGCGAAGCGCTGCTCGAGGCGTGCGACGACGTCGGCGAGCGGGATGCCGAGCACGCGCGCCTGGGCGGCGACCGGGTCGACGACCTCGGCGAAGAAGCTTGCGCGACGCCGCTCGAGCAGACGCTCGCGGGCGCCGGGCGCGACGAACATGCCCAGGCCGCGGCGCTTGTAGAGCACGCCCTCCTCGACGAGCTCGGCGAAGGCCTTCTGGGCGGTCGCGGGGTTGATGCGGAACGTCGTCGCATATTGGGTCGTGGACATGACCTGCTCGTCCTCGCCGAGCGCGCCGGAGACGACCTGCGCACGGATCTGCTCCGCGATCTGCAGGTAGATCGGCTCGCGACCGTCGAACACGCGACGCCCTCTCGGTCTATGGGTTCATTACTCCACTAATGAACCACACACCCTCCGCCCCGCGCAACCCCGATCCCCGCCCCCACGACCCTGCCCCCGGCCGCCTGGCCACCTGGCCCCTCCTCCGCCCGCCCCACACACTCAGCTCGGCACTTTGCCGCCAAATCGGCACTGCGCACTGCCGATCCCACGGCAAACTGCCGCCCTCACGGGGCCGTGCGCGAAGGGGCGGCGGCCCGGTTGGGGGGAGCGGGGTGGGCAAGCCGGACGGGCTGGCCGGCGAGCCGGGGGCGGGACGCGGCGAGGCCGCCACCCGGAATCAGGTGGCGGCCTCGTCGAGCGATGCGGCTAGAGGGACTCGGCGACGAGCTCGGCGATCTGGATCGTGTTGAGCGCCGCGCCCTTGCGCAGGTTGTCCCCCGAGACGAAGAACGTCAGGCCGCGCCCCTCGGGCACAGTCGGGTCCTCGCGCAGCCGGCCCACGAGCGACACGTCGCCACCCGCGGCCGCGAGCGGGGTCGGCACGTCGACCAGCTCGACCCCGGGCGCAGCAGCGAGCACCTCGCGCGCCCGCTCGACCGAGATCGGCCGGGCGAACGCGGCGTTGACCGAGAGCGAGTGCCCCGTGAACACCGGGACGCGCACGCATGTGCCCGCGACGAGCAGCTCGGGCAGCCCGAGGATCTTGCGCGACTCGTTGCGCAGCTTGCGCTCCTCGTCGGTCTCCCCCGAGCCGTCGTCGAGCAGCGAGCCCGCGAGCGCGACGACGTTGAACGCGATCGGCGCGACGTACGTCTGCGGCTCGGGGAGCGTGACCGCCGAGCCGTCGGTCGCGAGTGCCGTGAGGTCCTGCTCGACGCCCGCCCGGACCTGCGAGTCGAGCTCGGCGACACCCGCGACGCCCGAGCCGGACACGGCCTGGAAGGTCGTCACGACGAGCCGCTCGAGCCCTGCCTCGTCCGCGAGGGCCTTGAGCGGGGGCATCGCAGCCATCGTCGTGCAGTTGGGGTTCGCGATGATGCCCTTGCGCGCCTCGCGCACTGCCTCGGGGTTGACCTCCGAGACGACGAGCGGGACGTCAGGGTCCATGCGCCACGCGGAGGAGTTGTCGACGACGACGGCGCCCGCCTCGGCGAAGCGCGGTGCGTGCGCCTTCGAGGTCGCACCACCCGCGGAGAACAGCGCGACATCGATCCCTGCGAGGCCTGCGGTCGCGACGTCCTCGACGACGACATCCTGCCCGCGCCACGGCAGCGTCGTACCCGCGGAGCGCGCGGAGGCGAAGAAGCGGATCGAGGCGACCGGGAAGTCGCGCTCGTCGAGGAGGCGGCGCATGACGGCACCGACCTGACCGGTCGCGCCGACGACGGCGACGTTCACCTTGCGTGCCATGTCAGCGCCCCGTCCCTGCGTAGACGACGGCCTCGCCGTCACCGTCGAGCCCGAACGCGGTGTGCACCGCACGGACGGCATCGGCGAGCTGGTCGGCTCGCGTGACGACCGAGACCCGGATCTCCGAGGTCGTGATCATCTCGATGTTGATCCCTGCGTCGCGCAGCGCCCCGAACAACTTCGCCGAGACGCCTGGGTGCGACTTCATGCCCGCGCCCACGAGCGCGAGCTTGCCGATCTGGTCGTCGTACTGGACGGACTCGAAGCCGATCTCCTCCTGCGTGGCCGCGAGCGCCGCGGTGGCCTTGGCACCGTCGGTCGAGGGCAGGGTGAAGGAGATGTCGGTGAGCCCGGTCTTCGCGGCCGAGACGTTCTGCACGATCATGTCGATGTTGACGTCAGCGGCGGCGACGACCTCGAAGATGCGCGCCGCGGTCCCGGGCACGTCGGGCACGCCGACCACGGTGATCTTGGCCTCGCTCGCGTCGTGCGCGACGCCCGCGATGATGGGCTGCTCCATGTCTTCTTCTCCTTCGGGCGGCAGGTCAGCGACCCACGTGCCGTCGCGCCCCGTGAAGGACGAGCGCACGTGGAGGGGGACGGCGTAGCGCCGCGCGTACTCGACGCAGCGCAGGGCGAGGATCTTGGCCCCGCTCGCCGCGAGGTCGAGCATCTCCTCGTAGGTGACGCGGTGGATCTTGCGCGCCGAGGGCACGATGCGCGGGTCGGCCGTGAACACGCCGTCGACGTCGGTGTAGATCTCGCACACGTCGGCGGACAGGCCGGCCGCGAGCGCGACCGCCGTGGTGTCCGACCCGCCGCGCCCGAGGGTCGTGACGTCGTTGGTGTGCTGGGTCACGCCCTGGAAGCCCGCGACGATCGCGACCTGACCCTTCTCGACCGTCTCGCGCACCCGCGTGGGCACGACGTCGACGATCCGGGCCTTGCCGTGCACCGCGTCGGTGATGACGCCGGCCTGCTGGCCCGTGAAGGACTTGGCTCGCACCCCGAGGTTCGTGATGGCCATCGCGAGGAGCGACATCGAGATGCGTTCCCCTGCGGTGAGCAGGATGTCCATCTCCCGTTGCGGGGGGATCGGGGTGATCTGCTGGGCGAGGTCGATGAGCTCGTCGGTCGTGTCGCCCATCGCCGAGACGACGACCACGACGTCGTTCCCGGCGCGCTTCGCCTCGGCGATGCGCTTGGCGACACGCTTGATGCTCTCGGCGTCGGCGACCGAGCTGCCGCCGTACTTCTGCACGATGAGTGCCACTGAACTGCTCCGCTTCGTCACTGGTCCCGTCTATCTCAACGTCCACCAGGTTGGGTCGCGGCAAGTGTAGTCACGGGTGTCGACGGCATTTCCCCTGCGACCACCATGCGGTCCGTGGGGCGCTGACGGCGCAAGCGTGAAGACCTTGTGCTGACCTGCGCGAACCCGCCTCGCGCACGGCCGCGGCCCCTAGCCTTGCGCCATGACGATCAGCGTGCAGGGGGTGCGCCGCCACTTCGGCGCGGTCCGGGCGGTCGACGGGGTCGACCTCGAGGCCCGGGCGGGGCGCGTGACTGCGCTCATCGGACCTAACGGGGCGGGCAAGACGACGCTCCTGCTCATGCTCGCGGGGCTCCTCGTGCCGGACTCCGGGCAGGTCCGCGTCGCGGGCTTCGACCCCGTGACGCAGTCGCGTGAGGCGCGGGCCCGCACGGGGTGGATGCCCGATGCCTTCGGCACGTGGGACTCGCTCACCGCGCGCGAGGTGCTCGAGACCTTCGGGGCGGCGTACGGGATGCCCTCGGCGCTCGCCGCGGCGCGGGCGGACGAGCTGCTCGCGACCGTCCACCTGACCGAGCTCGCGAAGCAGCCCGCAGCCGTGCTCTCGCGCGGGCAGAAGCAGCGACTCGGCCTGGCCCGGGCGCTCGTGCACGACCCCCAGGTGCTCCTGCTCGACGAGCCCGCGGCGGGACTCGACCCGCGCTCGCGAGTCGACCTGCGCGTCCTGCTGCGCGCGCTTGCGGCGCAGGGCAAGACGGTGCTCGTCTCCTCGCACGTGCTCACCGAGCTCGACGAGCTCGCCGACGACGCCGTCTTCATCTCGCGCGGGCGTTCGGTCACGGGTGAGCAGCTCGCGCTGCTCGACGAGGGTGGTCGCCGGTGGCGGGTCACGGCCCTCGACGGTGCGGCCCTCGTGGGCTGGCTCGGCTCGACCGGTGCGGCCTTCGAGGTCGAAGGGGACGACGACGGCGCCCCCCTCACGCGTGGCGGGAGCGCCCCGACCCCCGGTTCGGTGCTCATCCGCATCCCCGACGACGACGCCGCCGCCGCGCTCGTGCGCGACGCCGTCGCCGCGGGCGTCCCACTCGTGAGCATCGCCCCCGCGGGCGGAGTGCTCGAACAGACCTACCTGAGCCTCGACGAGGAGCGGCGATGAGCACCCAGACCGAGACTCCCGCCCCCGCCTCCGCACCGCGGGGCACTCTTCGAGAGCGCAGCCCGTGGTCGCTCACGTGGCACGGCGTCGAGACCGTCGCGCGGCTCGAGCTGCGCCAGCGTGTGCGCTCGACCAAGTGGTACATCGGCCTCGCGGTGTTCTTCGTGATCGTCGGCATCGTGACCGTGCTGACGATGTTCACGATGAGCTCCAGCTCGATCGGCGACGTCCCCCCCGAGCTCGAGGGAGGCGCGGGCCGCGTCGTGTTCGACGTCGTCGTCTTCTTCATCCTGCTCCTGGGGATCCTCGTCGCGCCGACCCTGTCGAGCTCGGCGATCAACGGGGACCGCAAGGAGGGCACGCTCGCGATCCTCCAGGTGACCCTCCTGACCCCCGCGGAGATCGCGGTCGGCAAGGTGCTCGCGTCGTGGGCCGCGGCGCTCGCGTTCCTCGTGGTCTCCTTGCCGTTCCTGCTCGTCGGGATCGTCCAGGGCCGCCTGCCGGTGAGCGCGGTGCTCGTCTCGATCGGGCTGCTCGCCTTTGTGCTCGCCGTCGTCGTGACCTTCGGGCTCGGCTTCTCC
>JAJUHG010000003.1 GCA_029267995.1 Micrococcales bacterium | reverse complement strand
CGGCATGCCGACGCTGCGGCTGCGCGGGGACTACCTCGCGATCGTGACGATCGCCGCGGCCGAGATCGTGCGCCTGATCGGCCGCTCGACGTCCATGACGTGGCTCACCGGCGGCAACGCAGGGATCGCGGGCGACGGCTTCAAGAACGCCTTCCACGCGACGTGCCTGCTGCCCGAGGGCGACACGACGGTCCTGTTCTGGACGTACCCCAACTGCTACTCGAACAGCTGGTGGCTGCGGATCGTCGCGTGGGTGCTCGTCGCACTGCTGTGCCTCCTCGTGTGGCGCCTCATGCGCTCGCCGTGGGGACGCGTGCTCAAGGGGATCCGTGAGGACGAGGACGCCGTGCGCTCGCTCGGCAAGAGCGTGTACTCCTACAAGATGCAGTCGCTCATCCTCGGTGGCTGCATGGGAGCGCTCGGCGGCATCGTGTTCGTCCTCCCCCAGGCCGTCCAGGCCGACTCGATGGGCCGTCCCACGACGTTCTTCGTCTGGACCCTCCTGCTGCTCGGCGGCGCCGCGACCGTGTTCGGCCCCGTGCTCGGCTCGATGCTCCTGTGGTCGAGCCTCATGCTCATCAAGTCCGTCATGCGTGACGTGATCCCCGCGACCGTGCTGCGCACCGAGCAGATCGAGTCGTTCAGCTTCGTCGTGGTCGGCGTGACGCTCATGATGCTCATCATCTTCCGCCCGCAGGGCATCCTCGGGGACAAGAAGGAGCTGTCGATCAATGTCCGCTGACGCCACCCGCTCCGTGTTCTCGGACGTCGAGCGCGTCCCGGGGGCGCGCAAGCCCGACCCGATCCTCGTCGCCGACGGCGTGCACCGCGCCTTCGGCGGCATGGTCGCGGTCGACGTCGACCACCTCGAGGTCCAGCGTGGCAAGATCACGGCCCTGATCGGCCCCAACGGTGCGGGCAAGACGACGCTGTTCAACCTCCTGACCGGTTTCGACAAGCCCGACAAGGGCGAGTGGTCCTTCAACGGCCGTTCGCTCGCGGGCCTGCCCGCGGGCAAGGTCGCCAAGGCCGGCATGGTGCGCACGTTCCAGCTCACCAAGGCGCTCTCGCGCATGACGGTGATCGAGAACATGCGCCTGGGTGCGCCGCGCCAGCCCGGGGAGAACTTGTTCACGGCGCTCGTGCCGCCGCTGTGGCGCCCGCGCGAGGCCGAGATCACCGAGCAGGCCGAGTCCCTCCTGCGCCGCTTCAAGCTCGACGCGAAGCGCGACGACTTCGCGGGCTCGCTCTCGGGCGGTCAGCGCAAGCTGCTCGAGATGGCCCGTGCGCTCATGAACGGCCCCGAGATGATCATGCTCGACGAGCCCATGGCCGGGGTGAACCCCGCCCTGACGCAGTCGCTGCTCGGGCACATCCAGGCGCTGCGCGACGACGGCATGACGGTGCTCTTCGTCGAGCACGACATGCACATGGTCCGGCACATCTCCGACTGGGTCGTCGTCATGGCCGAGGGGCGCATCGTTGCCGAGGGCCCTCCGGACGACGTCATGCGCGACCAGGCCGTGATCGACGCCTACCTCGGCGCGCACCACGACACCGACCTGGGCGACGACGCGCTGCTGAGCGACGAGGTCGCCGAGCAGCTCGAGACGGAGGCCGCCGAGGAGGACGCCGAGCGCGCGGAGGAAGCCACGCGGCGCGAGGACGAGGAGGGACGGGCATGAGCACGTCGTCGACCGAGCCGTTGCTCGAGGCCAAGGACCTCGTCGCGGGCTACCTGCCGGGGGTCAACATCCTCAACGGCTGCAACCTCGTCGTGCACCCGGGCGAGCTGGTCGGGATCATCGGGCCGAACGGTGCGGGCAAGTCGACGCTCCTCAAGGCCCTGTTCGGCCTCGTCCAGGTGCGGTCGGGCTCGGTCGTGCTCCAGGGCGAGGACATCACGAACGAGCGCGCCGACACCCTCGTGCGCCGCGGGGTGGGCTTCGTGCCCCAGAACAACAACGTGTTCCCCTCGTTGTCGATCGAGGAGAACCTCCAGATGGGGCTCTTCCAGGCCCCCCAGCGGTACAAGGAGCGGTTCGACTTCATCGTCGACCTGTTCCCCGTGCTCGGTGAGCGGCGCAAGCAGAGCGCCGGCTCGCTCTCGGGCGGCGAGCGACAGATGGTCGCGATGGCCCGTGCGCTCATGATGGAACCCTCGGTCCTGCTGCTCGACGAGCCCTCGGCGGGCCTGTCCCCCGTGCGTCAGGACGAGACGTTCATCCGTACGCGCAAGATCAACAAGGCGGGCGTCTCGGTCATCATGGTCGAGCAGAACGCGCGTCGCTGCCTGCAGATCTGCGACCGCGGCTACGTGCTCGACCAGGGCAAGAACGCCTACACGGCGAGCGGTCGTGAGCTCCTCAAGGACCCGAAGGTCATCGAGCTGTACCTCGGCACGCTCGCGAAGTAGCTCGCCGCGCGCGGGGCAGGTCTCCACGCTAGCGACGACGACGGCCTGCTCGCACGGGACGGGGCCCGCAGGATCTCTCCTGCGGGCCCCGTGCCTTGCGTGGGGTTCGGCGGGGCGCTCAGAGCTCGCCCTCGACCGCCTTGGTCCACGTGTAGGTGTTGTCACCACCGAACTGGTAGATGCCGATGAAGGCCGCGGACGGGTCGTTGTTCTCGTTGAACGGACCCGCGCCGGACTTGGCGTCGTAGTCGATGTCCTTGCCGTCCTCGATGAGCTTGACGCAGTCGGCGAAGGACGAGCAGGTCTCCCCGCCGTTGGCACCCGAGACGGCGGCCATCTGGTCGCGGATCGCCTCGGTGTCGACGCTCTCGGCCTTGACCGCGGCGAGCGCGACAAGCATGACCGCGTCGTAGGACTCCGCGGCGTAGGAGTAGTCCGACAGGTCCGGGTTGACCTCGAGGAGGCGCTGCTGGAACGTGTCGTCCGGGAAGGCGCCGGGCAGCGTGCCCTGGGCCCCCTCGAGCGTCCCGGGCTCGAAGTCCTCGGAGTAGTCGGCGAGGTTGCCGTCGACGAAGTACAACTTCGACCCGTCGAAGCCGCGCGAGACGAGCTCGGGGACGATCGTCTTCGTCTGGTCGAAGGCGATGATCGCGATCGCGTCAGGGTTGGTCGCGAGGACCGCGGTGACCGGGTCGGCGAAGGACGAGGACTGCGGGTCGAACTCCTCGCCGGGGTTGCCGTAGGTGATCGTCCCGCCTGCGTCCTCGACGGTCGCCTTGAGGACGTCGCGCAGCGAGGTGCCGTAGTCCTCGTTGAAGACCAGGACGCCGACGTCGACGTGCCCGTCACCGAGGATGAGGTTCCCGAGCGCCGAGCCCTGCAGGAGGTCCGAGGGCGCGGTACGGAAGTAGAACGGGTGCTTGCCCGACAGGTCCGTCGCGGTGTTCGCCGGGGAGACCTGGATGATCTTGGAGTTCGTGATGTCGTCGACGACGTTGCGTGTCACGGCCGAGGAGGCCGCACCGATGATCGCGTGGACACCCTTGGACTTGAGCTGGGTGACCGACTGCTGCGCGACCTGGGCGTTGTCGGCGTCGGAGGAGTCCCCGTGCTCGACCTTGACGTCCTTGCCGAGGACTCCGCCTGCCTCGTTGATCTCCTTGATCGCCAGGTCGACGCCCGCGATCTCGGGCGGGCCCAGGAAGGCGAGCGAGCCGGTCTGCGGCAGGAGCGTGCCGATGACGAGGCCGTCCCCGTCACCAGAACCGCCTCCTTGTCCGCACGCGGACAGCGCCAGCAGCGCCGCGCCGGCGAGCGCCGCGACACGCACGCGAGTGCTCTTGTAGTTCATCGGTACCCCGTTTCATCTCTGTCCGACCGTCACGGGCGCACCTGCCCCGCGATGGTGTGGTGCGGGAACGGTACCGACGAAAGATCACGTGAACATGTCAAACCCGCGTCAGCCGCGGGTCGTTGTCAAGTTGTGACCTACGTTACTTATGGGTTCAGTTTGTCCGCTTAGTCCCGGCCGAGCTGGTCGATCACGGCGTCCGCGACCTCGCGCATCGTCAGACGGCGATCCATCGACGTCTTCTGGATCCAGCGGAAGGACTCCGGCTCGGTCAGGCCCATCTTCGTCATGAGCAGGCCCTTGGCACGGTCGACCCGCTTGCGCGTCTCGAAGCGCTCGGTGAGGTCCGCGATCTCCTCCGAGAGGGCCGAGATCTGGGCGTAGCGCGAGATCGCGATCTCGACCGCAGGCAGTAGGTCGGCCGGCGTGAACGGCTTGACGACGTAGGCCATCGCGCCGGCGTCGCGCGCACGCTCGACGAGCTCGGTCTGCGAGAAGGCCGTGAGCAGCACGACGGGCGCGACGTGGTCCTTGCCGATCCGCTCGGCCGCAGAGATCCCGTCGAGCACTGGCATCTTGACGTCCATCACGACGACGTCGGGCTTGAGCTCGGTCGCGAGGCGCACCGCCTCCTCGCCGTCCCCCGCCTCGCCGACGACCTCGTAGCCGCCCTCGCGGAGCGTCTCGACGACGTCCATGCGGATGAGCGCCTCGTCCTCGGCGACGACCGCGCGCCGCGCGGGCGTGCTCGGCTGAGGGGTGTCGTCGGGCAGGACGATCGAGTCGAGGTCGAGCTGGACGCCGTCGTCGGCGTTGTTCTTCGCGTTCACACCCCTGATCGTAGTGGGAGCGCGGGTGAAGAGGGTGCACGAGGACACGCGGGCGCTCGATAGACTCCCCTGCGGGCGCCCCGGTAGCCCAATCGGCAGAGGCGTTCGGCTCAAACCCGATCCAGTGTGGGTTCGAATCCCACCCGGGGCACTGGCGGTCGGCGGGTCAGCCGCGAGCAGTCTCGAGGTTCTCGCGGAGCACCTCGAGCTGGTGGGCCATCTCGCCCGGCAGCGCGTCGCCGATCATCCCGAACCACTCGCGCGCGAGCTCGACCTCCTCGAGCCACGAGTCGGGGTCGACCGCGAAGAGCTCGGCGAGGTCCGCCTCGCCGAGGTCGAGACCGTCGAGGAAGAGCGCGTCGTCGGCGGGCCGAAGACCCACCGGTGTCTCGACCGCGCCGGCCGTGCCCTCGACGCGCCGCAGCACCCATTCGAGCACCCGGGAGTTCTCGCCGTACCCGGGCCACAGGAAGCGACCGTCGGCGCCCCTGCGGAACCAGTTGACCGCGAAGATCCGCGGCGCGGCGGCACCGAGCCGGCGCCCCATGTCGAGCCAGTGCTGCCAGTAGTCGCCCATGTGGTACCCGCAGAACGGGAGCATCGCGAAAGGGTCGCGCCGCAGCGTCCCGACCGTCCCCTCCGCGGCCGCCGTCTGCTCCGAGGAGAGCGTCGCCCCGAGGAACACCCCGTGCTCCCAGTCGCGTGCCTCGGTCACGAGCGGGACGTTGGTCGCGCGGCGCCCGCCGAACAGGATCGCGTCGATCTCGACGCCGGCGGGGTCGTCCCAGTCGCTCGCGATGCTCGGGGCACGGTCTGCGCGGACCGTGAAGCGCGCGTTCGGGTGCGCGGCGGGCCGGCCCGAGTCGGGGGTCCACGGCTGCCCCTGCCAGTCGGTCAGGCGCGCGGGCGGGGTCGGCGTGAGGCCCTCCCACCACACGTCGCCGTCCTCGGTGAGCGCGACGTTGGTGAAGATCGTGTCGCTCGCGACCATCTCGACCGCTGTCGGGTTCGTCTCGACGCCCGTCCCTGGAGCCACGCCGAAGAAGCCCGCCTCGGGGTTGATCGCGCGCAGCCGCCCGTCGGGGCCGGGGCGCATCCACGCGATGTCGTCGCCGATCGTCTCGGCGGTCCAGCCCGGCACCGTGGGCCGCAGCATCGCGAGGTTCGTCTTGCCGCACGCCGAGGGGAAGGCAGCGGCGACGTGGAAGCGGCGCCCCTCGGGCGAGGTGAGGCGCAGCAGGAGCATGTGCTCGGCGAGCCACCCCTCGTCGCGCGCCATGACCGAGGCGATGCGCAGCGCGAAGCACTTCTTGCCGAGCAGCGCATTGCCCCCGTAGCCCGAGCCGTAGGACCAGATCTCGCGCGTCTCGGGGAAGTGGCAGATGTACTTCATCGCGTTGCACGGCCATGGCACGTCCTCGACCCGGACCTCGTTGGCCCCCTCCCCCGTGACGAGCGGCGCGCCGACGCTGTGCACCGCGGGCACGAACTGTCCGTCCGGACCGAGCGCCTCGAGCACCTGGGTCCCGACACGGGTCATCAGGTGCATCGAGACGACGACGTAGGGCGAGTCGGTCACCTGGACACCGAGCTGGGCGAGCGGCGAGTCGACCGGCCCCATCGAGAACGGGATGACGTACATCGTGCGCCCGCGCATCGCGCCGTCGAACAGGCCCCGCAGCGTCTCGCGCATCGCCCCGGGCTCGCGCCAGTTGTTCGTCGGCCCCGCGTCGCGCTCACGCTCGGAGCAGATGAACGTCCGGCTCTCGACCCGCGCGACGTCGTCGGGGGTCGAGCGTGCGAGGAAGCTGCGCGGCCGCTTGGCGGGGTCGAGGCGCACCATCGTGCCCTGCGCGACGAGCAGCTCGCACAGCTCGTCGTACTCGCGCTGGGACCCGTCGCACCACACGACCTCGTCGGGCCGTGCGAGGTGGGCGATCTCCTCGACCCAGGCCGTGAGGCGAGGGTGGGTCACGGTGCGTTCCTGCATCATCGTCATGGTGCGCCTTTCGCGAGATCCGTGCGACGGAGGACGTCGCTGCTTCCACCATGACCGCAGAGGTGCAGACTTTCTCGGTGCACGGGTGTCAAGAATGCTTGTTCTTGCCCTTTCGTCAGGAACGGCTACCCTCGGCCCATGACCGACCCCCGCACCGTGGGCATGCGCATCCGGCACTTCCGCACCCGGGCGGGACTCACGCTCGACCAGCTCGCCGCGGCCGCGGGCTGCTCGGCGAGCCAGCTCTCGCTCGTCGAGACCGGCAAGCGAGAGCCTCGCCTCTCGCTCCTGCAGCACCTCGCGCGCGAGCTCGGGGTCCCGGTCGCCGAGCTGCTCTCCCCCGAGCCGCCCTCCCGCCGGGCCGCGCTCGAGCTCGCGCTCGAGAAGGCGCAGCAGTCCGCGACCTACGCCGGGCTCGGCCTGCCCCGCGTGCGCGTGAGCAAGTCGCTGCCGACCGAGGCGCTCGAGGCGCTCGTCGGCCTGCACTCCGAGCTCGCGCGCCGGGTCGACGCCGCGATCGCGACGCCCGAGGAGGCCAGACGAGCCAACACCGAGCTGCGTGGCTGGATGCGCGAGCGGGACAACTACCTGCCCGAGGTCGAGGAGGCCGCCCGTGAGGCCTTGCGCTGGGGCGGGTACACCTCGGGCGCCCTGACGCACCGCTCGGTCGCACGCATGGCCGAGCACCTCGGCTTCACCCTCCTGCACGTCGACGACCTGCCGCACTCGACGCGCACCGTGACCGACCTCGCGAACGGGCGCATCTACCTCCCGCCCGCGTCGATCCCCGGGGGGCACGGGCTGCGCTCGCTCGCACTCCAGGCGATCGGTCACCGCGTGCTCGGGCACGACAAGCCACGCGGGTACGCCGACTTCCTGCGCCAGCGCCTCGAGATCAGCTACTTCGCCGCCGCGTGCCTCGTCCCCCGCGACGCCGCCGTGGCGTTCCTCACCGAGGCGAAGAAGAACAAGGACCTCGCGGTCGAGGACTTCCGTGACGCCTTCGGCATCACGCACGAGACCGCCGCCCAGCGGCTCACGAACCTCATGACCTCGCACCTCGACCTGCGGGTGCACTTCCTGCGGGTCGGGGACGACGGCGCGATCTACAAGGGCTTCGAGAACGACGGCATGGCCTTCCCGACCGACTCGACCGGCGCGATCGAGGGCCAGCCGGTGTGCCGGCAGTGGCCCGCGCGCGTCGCGTTCACGCGCCGCGACCGCACGACCGAGTACCACCAGTACACCGACACGCCGAGCGGGACGTACTGGAGCTCGACCCAGACCGGGACGACGACGACGGGCGCCTTCTCGATCAGCTTCGGCGTCCCCTACGCGGACGCGAAGTGGTTCCGGGGCCGCGAGACGACGACGCGCACCGTCTCACGCTGCCCCGACCCGAGCTGTTGCCGCGAGCCCGAGCCCGGGCTCGCCGACTACTGGTCCTCGCGATCCTGGCCGAGCGCGACCGTGCACGCGCACGTCCTCGCCCCGCTCCCCGCCGGGACCTTCCCGGGCGTCGACGACCGCGAGGTCTACGAGTTCCTCGACCGACACGGACGACGGGACGCCCCGGCCGAGGCCGAGACGTCCCGTCGGACGTGAAGGTGCGGGCTCAGCCGCGGTCGAGGTCGCCGATGCGGTGCACCTGCATCGAGTTCGTCGTGCCCGGGACGCCGACCGGGGCACCCGAGACGACGACGACGAGGTCACCTTGCTCGGCCAGGCCGTTCGCGCGGAGCGTCTGGTCGACCTGGCCGACCATCTCGTCGGAGTTCGCGACCCGCGGGACCTGGTAGGGCGTCACGCCCCAGCTGAGCGCGAGCGCGTTGTGCGTCGGGGTGTCCGGGGTGAAGGCGAGCAGCGGGATCGACGAGCGCAGGCGCGACATGCGGCGTGCGCTGTCACCGCTCTGGGTGAAGGTCACGAGGTACTTCACGCCGAGGATCTCGCCGACCTCCGCGGCTGCGCGCGTGATCGCGCCACCACGGGTGTGCGGGATCGAACCGAGCGGGGCGATACGCTCCGCGCCGAGCTGCTCGGTGTTCTCGATGATGCGGGCCATCGTCTCGACCGCGATGATCGGGAACTCCCCGACCGAGGTCTCCCCCGAGAGCATGACCGCGTCCGCGCCGTCGAGCACCGCGTTCGCACAGTCCGAGGCCTCGGCGCGGGTCGGGCGCGGGGAGCTGATCATCGACTCGAGCACCTGGGTCGCGACGATCACGGGCTTGGCGTTCTGGCGCGCAAGCTCGACCGCGCGCTTCTGCACGAGCGGGACCTGCTCGAGCGGCATCTCGACGCCGAGGTCGCCACGCGCGACCATGATGCCGTCGAACGCGAGGACGACCTCCTCGAGGTTCTCGACCGCCTGGGGCTTCTCGACCTTGGCGATCACGGGGACGACGCGACCCTCCTCCTCCATGATCCGGCGCACGTCGTCGTAGTCCTTCGCCGAGCGCACGAAGGACAGCGCGATGAGGTCCGCGCCCACGCGAAGGGCCCAGCGCAGGTCCTCGGTGTCCTTCTCGCTCAGGGCCGGGACCGAGACCGCGACGCCGGGCAGGTTGAGGCCCTTGTTGTTCGACACCGGGCCGGGCACCTCGACGCGCGTCACGACGCGCGGCCCCTCGACCGCGGTCACGCGAACGAGCACCTTGCCGTCGTCGATGAGGATCGGGTCGCCCACGCGCGCGTCGCCCGGCAAGCCCTTGTGGGTCGTCGAGACGAGCTCCTTGGTGCCCGGCACGTCCTCGGTCGTGATCGTGAACGTGTCACCGACCTCGAGCTCATGCTTGCCGTCGACGAAGGTCCCGAGGCGGATCTTGGGACCCTGGAGGTCGACGAGGACCGCGACGGGACGACCTGCGGCCGCAGCCGCCTCGCGCACCCGGTGGTAGACCTTCTCGTGCAGCTCGGTGTCTCCGTGGCTGCGGTTGAGTCGCGCGACGTCCATCCCGGCGTCCACGAGGGCCCTGATCTGCTCGGGCGACTCCGTGGCGGGGCCGATGGTGCACACGATCTTTGCTCTACGCATGGGGTTGAGCCTCTTGCCTTTCGTAGGGGGTGCGTGGGCGACGTCCGGACGAACGCTACCCAATGACCTCAGGGTCGCAGCGCGACCTTGGTCGCAGGGACGGGGACGGGCAGCTCGGAAGCGCCCATGAGGTACTCGTCGACGGCTGCCGCGGCCGCACGGCCCTCGGCGAT
Organism: Micrococcales bacterium; assembly: GCA_029267995.1. GTDB lineage: Bacteria > Actinomycetota > Actinomycetes > Actinomycetales > Cellulomonadaceae > JAAYZM01. Next base: position 27,829 of record JAJUHG010000003.1, on the reverse strand, counting down.
CGCCCACACGACGAGGGACTGGCCGCGGCCGGCGTCGCCGGCCACGAAGACCCCGGGGACGCTCGTCGCGTACGAGCGGTCACGCGCGACGAGCCCGCGCCCCGTGAGGTCGACGCCCGTCTGCTCGACGAGCTCGTCGGTCTCGGGACCCGTGAAGCCCATCGCGACGAGCACGAGGTCCGCCGGGATGTCGCGCTCGGTGCCCGGGGTCGGGACGCGTCGACCGTCCGGGAGGTACTCGGTCGTCGCGACGCGCAGCGCGCGCACGTGACCGTCCTCGTCCCCGAGCAGCGCGACGGTCGAGGCGAGGTAGGCACGCTCGCCGCCCTCCTCGTGCGAGGAGGAGACCTCGAAGAGCACGGGGTCGGTCGGCCAGGGCTGGTCCTCGGTGCGCTCGGTGGGGGGACGCTTGCCGATCGCGAGCGTCGTGACCGAGGCGGCGCGCTGGCGCAGCGCGGTGCCGAGGCAGTCCGAGCCGGTGTCGCCGCCACCGATGATGATCACGTGCTTGCCGGTCGCGGTGACCTGGTCGCGCACGCGCCGACCCGCCTGGACCGCGTTCGCCTGGTGCAGGTACTCCATCGCGAAGTGCACGCCTGCGAGGTCCGCCCCCGGGACGTCGAGCTCGCGCGGCACGGGTGCGCCCGTCGCGACGACGACGGCGTCGTAACGGGCCCGCAGGTCCGACCACAGGATGTCGACACCGATCTCGATCCCGGGACGGAAGCGCGTGCCCTCCTCCTCCATCTGCTCGATCCGGCGGTCGATGTGCCGCTTCTCGAGCTTGAAGTCGGGGACGCCGTAGCGCATGAGCCCGCCGATCGCGTCGTCCCGCTCGAACACCGCGACGGTGTGGCCCGCGCGTGTGAGCTGCTGCGCAGCCGCGAGCCCCGCGGGGCCCGAGCCGACGACCGCGACCGTCTTGCCCGTGAGGCGCTGCGGGACCTGCGGCCTGACGTACCCGCGCTCCCAGGCCTCGTCGATGATCGACTCCTCGACGTTCTTGATCGTCACGGGCGGCTGGGAGATGCCCAGGACGCAGCTCGTCTCGCACGGGGCCGGGCAGATGCGCCCGGTGAACTCGGGGAAGTTGTTCGTCGCGTGCAGCCGGTCCGCGGCGTCCTCCCACTGCCCGCGCCACACGAGGTCGTTCCACTCGGGGATGAGGTTGCCGAGCGGGCACCCCTCGTGGCAGAAGGGGATGCCGCAGTCCATGCAGCGTCCCGCCTGCCGCACGAGGATCGGGTCGGTGCTCGGCGAGCCGGCCCGGTGCTCGTGCACCTCACGCCAGTCCATGAGCCGCACCGGCACGGGGCGCGACGGCGGCAGCTCGCGGTCTCGGACCTTCAGGAAGCCACGGGGGTCAGCCACGGGACACCTCCAGGATGTGGTCCCACACGCCCGGCGCGCTCGGGTCGAGCCCTTCGGCCTCGGCCTGGGCCATGGCCCGCTTCATGCGTGCGTACTCGAGCGGGAGGACCCGCGTGAACCGTTCGTGCCACGCCTCGTCCGCCAGCAGCGCGGCCGCACCGGGCGAGGCGGTCTCCTCGACGTGCCGGCGCAGCAGGGCGCCGACGACCGCCACGTCCTCCTCGTCGAGCGGGGCGAGCTCGAGCTCGCCCGCATCGAGCGCTGCCCGGTTGACCGCTCCAGGTCGCAGGTCGAGCACGTACGCCGTGCCGCCCGACATCCCCGCCGCGAAGTTGCGGCCCGTGGGCCCGAGGATCACGACCGTCCCGCCCGTCATGTACTCGCAACCGTGGTCTCCCACGCCCTCGACGACGAGCGTCGCTCCCGAGTTGCGGACCGCGAAGCGTTCGCCGACGAGCCCGCGGGCGAACAGCTCGCCCGAGGTCGCGCCGTAGCCGATGACGTTGCCCGCGATGACGTCGAGCTCACCGCTGAGCACCGAGGCACGGTCGGGCCGCACCACGACGCGTCCGCCCGAGAGCCCCTTGCCGACGTAGTCGTTCGCGTCGCCGAACAGCCGCAGCGTGATCCCGCGCGGCAGGAAGGCCCCGAAGGACTGCCCCGCCGAGCCCGTGAAGGACAGGTCGATCGTGCCGTCCGCGAGGCCCTCGGCACCGAAGCGCTTGGTGACCTCGTGACCGAGCATCGTGCCGACCGTGCGGTTGACGTTGCGGATCGCGAACTCCCCGCGCACCGGCTCGCCCTTCTCGAGCGCGGGGGCGCACAGCGCGACGAGCTCGCGGTCGAGCGCGGCGTCGAGGCCGTGGTCCTGCGTGGTCGTGCACCGCAGGCTCTGCCCGGGTGCCGGCTCGACCGGGGCGAGGATCGGCGTGAGGTCGAGACCGTCGGCCTTCCAGTGCTCGACCGCGCGGCGCACGTCGAGCGCCTCGACCTGACCCACCGCCTCCTCGATCGAGCGGAAGCCGAGCGCCGCGAGGTGCTCGCGGACCTCCTGGGCGATGAACTCGAAGAAGTTCACGACGAACTCGGGCTTGCCTGTGAACCGGGAGCGCAGCTCAGGGTTCTGGGTCGCGACGCCCACGGGGCACGTGTCGAGGTGGCACACCCGCATCATGACGCAGCCCGAGACGACGAGCGGGGCGGTCGCGAAGCCGAACTCCTCGGCGCCCAGGAGCGCGGCCACGACCACGTCCCGCCCCGTCTTGAGCTGACCGTCGACCTGCACGACGACGCGGTCGCGCAGACCGTTGAGCACGAGCGTCTGCTGCGTGTCCGCGAGCCCGAGCTCCCACGGCCCGCCCGCGTGCTTGAGCGAGGTGAGCGGGCTCGCGCCCGTGCCGCCGTCGTGCCCCGAGACGAGGACGACGTCGGCGTGCGCCTTGGACACCCCGGTCGCGACCGTGCCGACCCCGACCTGCGAGACGAGCTTGACGTGCACGCGCGCCGCGGGGTTGGCGTTCTTGAGGTCGTGGATGAGCTGGGCAAGGTCCTCGATCGAGTAGATGTCGTGGTGCGGCGGCGGCGAGATGAGGCCGACCCCCGGGGTCGAGTGCCGCGTGCGCGCGATCCACGGCGAGACCTTGTGCCCCGGGAGCTGACCCCCCTCGCCGGGCTTGGCACCCTGCGCCATCTTGATCTGGATGTCGTCGGCGTGCGTGAGGTAGTCCGCGGTCACGCCGAAGCGTCCCGAGGCGACCTGCTTGATCGCGCTGCGCCGGCGCGGGTCGCGTAGGCGGTCGGGGTCCTCGCCGCCCTCGCCCGTGTTCGACTTCGCGCCGAGAGAGTTCATCGCGATCGCGAGGGTCTCGTGCGCCTCGGCCGAGATCGACCCGTAGGACATCGCCCCGGTCGAGAAGCGCTTGACGATCTCGCTGACCGGCTCGACCTCCTCGATCGGCACGGGCGGGCGCACGCCCTCCTTGAAGGACAGCAGGCCGCGCAGCGTCATGAGGCGCTCGGACTGCTCGTCCACGCGGCGCGTGTACTGCCGGAAGACGTCGAAGCGACGGGTCCGGGTCGAGTGCTGGAGGCGGAACACCGTCTCGGGGTCGAACAGGTGCTCCTCGCCGTCCCGGCGCCACTGGTACTCCCCGCCCGAGGGCAGGTGCTCGTGCGCCTTGAGGTTGCCCGAGCGCGGGTAGGCCGTCTCGTGCCGGGCTGCAACCTCTCGCGCGACGACGTCGATCCCGATCCCGCCGAGGCGCGAGGGCGTCGCCGTGAAGAATCGGTCGACGAAGTCCTGTGCGAGACCGATCGCCTCGAAGACCTGCGCCCCGCGGTAGGACGCGATCGTCGAGATGCCCATCTTGCTCATGACCTTCAGGACGCCCTTGCCGAGCGCCTTGATGAGGTTGGCGACCGCCTTCTCGGCGGTCACGTCGAGGTACCCGCGGCGCGCGAGGTCCTCGACGGTCTCCATCGCGAGGTAGGGGTTGACCGCGGCCGCGCCGTAGCCGATGAGCAGCGCGACGTGGTGGACCTCGCGCACGTCGCCCGCCTCGACCACGAGCGAGACCTTCGTGCGGGTCTGCTTGCGCACGAGGTGGTGGTGCACCGCGCTCGTGAGCAGGAGCGAGGGGATCGGCGCAAGCTCGGCGTCGGACTCGCGGTCCGAGAGCACGATGAAGCTCACCCCGCGCTCGACCGCGGCGTCGACCTCGGCGAAGATCTCCTCGAGCCGTGCGGCGAGCTCTCCTCCCCCGCCGCGCACCCGGAACAGCCCGCGCACGGTCGTCGAGGAGAACACCGTCCCGAGGCGCTGGTCCCGCCCGACGTGCACGATCTTCGCGAGCTGGTCGTTGTCGAGCACGGGGAACGGGAGAACGAGCTTGCGCGCGTGCTCGGGCACCTCGGCGAGGAGGTTCGGCTCGGGGCCGATCGCTCCCCCGATGCTCGTGACGAGCTCTTCCCGGATCGCGTCGAGCGGGGGGTTGGTGACCTGCGCGAACATCTGCACGAAGTAGTCGAACAGCAGACGCGGTCGGTTCGACAGGACCGCGAGGGGGGTGTCCGAGCCCATCGCACCGAGCGGTTCCGCGCCGCTGGCCGCCATGGGAGAAAGAATGACCTTGAGCTCTTCCTCGGTGTACCCGAAGGCCCGCTGACGGCGGCGCACCGAGGACGAGGAGTGCGCGACGTGCTCGCGCTCGGGCAGGTCCTCGAGCCGCACCTCGTGCTCGGCGAGCCACTCGGCGTAAGGCTGCTGCGCGGCGAGCTGGGCCTTGATCTCCTCGTCCTCGACGATGCGCCCCTGGGCGACGTCGACGAGGAACATCCGGCCCGGCTCGAGGCGCCCCTTGCGCACGACCGTCGCGGGGTCGAGGTCGAGCACGCCCGCCTCCGAGGCGAGCACGACGAGCCCGTCCTCGGTGACCCAGTAGCGCCCGGGGCGCAGCCCGTTGCGGTCGAGCACGGCCCCGATGACCGAGCCGTCGGTGAAGGACAGCGAGGCGGGCCCGTCCCACGGCTCCATGAGGGTTGCGTGGTACTCGTAGAAGGCCCGCAGGGCGGGGTCCATCGACTCGTGGTTCTCCCACGCCTCGGGGACCATCATGAGCACCGCGTGCGGGAGCGAGCGGCCACCGAGGTGCAGCAGCTCGAGCACCTCGTCGAAGCTTGCCGAGTCGGACGCGTCGTCCGAGCAGATCGGCAGCACGGGCTCGAGGTCGCCCAGGAGCTCGCTGCTCAGCGTCCCCTGGCGAGCGTGCATCCAGTTGCGGTTCCCGCGCACGGTGTTGATCTCACCGTTGTGCGCGATGAGCCTGAAGGGGTGCGCGAGCGGCCAGCTCGGGAAGGTGTTGGTCGAGAACCGCGAGTGCACGAGCGCGAGCTCCGAGGCGTAGCGCGGGTCGGACAGGTCGGGGAAGAACGGCTCGAGCTGGGCCGTCGTGAGCATCCCCTTGTAGGTGATCGTGCGGGCCGAGAGCGAGGCGAAGTACACCCCGAGCTCGCGCTCGGCACGCTTGCGCAGCCGGAAGGTGCGCCGGTCGAGGTCGATCCCGGCGAGCTCGCGCCGCGGGTCGGCCACGACGAGCTGGCGGAAGATCGGCATGACCGCGCGTGCGCTCGGTCCCACGAGGTCCGCGACGACCGGCACGTCGCGCCAGGCGAGCACCTCGAGCTGTTCCTGCGCGGCGATCTTCTCGACCGCGCGCGCGAGCTCGTCGGCGCGCACGCCGTCGTCGTCGGCCGGGAGGAACGCGGTGCCGATCGCGTAGCAGCCCGCGGCAGGAAGCTCGGCGGCGACGACGTCCCGCACGAACGCGTCGGGAATCTGGGTGAGGATGCCGGCCCCGTCGCCCGTGTCCGGCTCGGCGCCGACCGCACCGCGGTGCTCGAGGTTGAGCAGGGCCGTCAGGCCCGCGTCGACGATGTCCCGCCCTGGCGTGCCGCGCAGCGTGGCGACGAACGCGACCCCGCAGGCGTCGTGCTCGAAGCGCGCGTCGTAGAGACCGGGCGGGCCGGTATACACACCGTGCGTCGAGGCGGCCATGGATTCGTCCTCACTTCTCCCGGGGCGGGAGAGTTGTCGACAAGCGAATCGGGACGCCCTTGGCCCAACATCTCACGATACCGAACGGGTCTTCGGCACTACTGCGCGGGACCCCCCGTCGCGGCGTTGTCGCCGCCCGTCCCGTCACCCGAGGAGGAGGCCTCCTCGACCTCCTCCGGGCCCTCCGGCCGGACGAGGACGCTCGCCTCGCGCCCGGGGTGGCGGCGCGCGGCGAGGAGGAACGCTACCAGCGCGAGGGCCCCCACGAGAAGAGAGGTCCACACGTTCAGGCGCAGTCCCGCGACGATCGTCGCGGGGTCGATCCGCACCATCTCGATCCAGCCGCGCCCCGTGACATAGATCAGGACGTAGAGCCAGAACACCTGGCCGTTGCCGAGCCGGAAGCGCCTGTCGAGCCAGACGAGCAGCGCCGCCCCTGCGAGGCACCACACCATCTCGTAGAGGAAGGTCGGGTGGAACAGGGTGCCCTCGTCGAAACCGGGAGGGAGGTGGGCCGCGTCGATCTCGAGCCCCCACGGCAGCTGCGTCGGCCCACCGAAGAGCTCCTGGTTGAACCAGTTGCCCAGCCGCCCGATCGCCTGAGCGACGAGCAGGCCCGGGGCGACGACGTCGGCGAAGGACGCGAAGCGCACATTGTGCCGACGGCAGCCGATCCACGCCCCCACGGCACCGAGGGCGATCGCGCCCCAGATGCCGAGGCCGCCCTCCCAGATCGCCAAGGCGCGCCACGGGTCACCGCCCTCGCCGAAGTACGCCTGCGGCGACGAGACGACGTGGTAGACGCGCCCGCCGACGATCCCGAACGGCACGGCCCAGAACGCGATGTCGACGACCCGCTCGGCGGGGCCCCCGCGCTCGGCCATGCGCCGCTGCGTGATCCACAGCGCCGCGACGATCCCCGCGAGGATCGCGAGGGCGTACGCGCGCAGCGGGAGCGGTCCGAGGTTCCATACGGACTGCGAGGGGCTCGGGATCGCCGCGGGCAGGTGCATCTAGGTCCTCTCGGAACGGGCCCCGCGCACCCCGCGCGCGAGCTCTTCGGCCACCGTACGCAGGTTCGCCAGTCCCGTGGGGCGGTCGGGCGCCTCGAGCAGAGGGCGCACGAGGGCCGAGCCGACGATCACGCCGTCGGCGTAGCGCGCGACCTCGCCGGCCTGCGAACCCGTCGAGACCCCGAGGCCGACGCACACCCGGGGGGCGCCCGCCTCACGTGTGCGCGCGACGAGCTCCTCGGCCTGTGCGCCGACGCTCGCCCGCTCCCCCGTGACCCCCATCGTCGAGGCGGCGTACACGAACCCCCGGGTCGCCCGGGCCGTGAGCGCAAGACGCTCCGGGGTCGAGCTCGGGGCGACGAGGAAGATCCGGTCGACGTCGTGCCGGTCCGCGGCCTCGATCCACTCCTGCCCCTCGTCAGGGATGAGGTCGGGGGTGATGAGCCCCGCTCCCCCGGCCGCCGCGAGGTCACGCGCGAACGCGTCGACGCCGTAGGCGAGCACGGGGTTGAAGTAGGTCATGACGACGATCGGGACCTGGCCAGCGACCTGCTCGACGACGTGGAAGAGGTCGCGCAGCCGGACCCCGCCTGCAAGCGCAGCCTGGGTCGCGCGCTGGATGACCGAACCGTCCATGACAGGGTCGGAGTACGGGACGCCGAGCTCGACGATGTCGGCGCCAGCGTCGATCACCGCGCGCACCGCGTCGACCGAGCCGGCCACGTCGGGGAACCCGACGGGCAGGTAGGTCATGAACGCCGCACGACCCTCGCCGCGCAGCGTCTCGATCTTCTCGGTGGTCTGACTGCTCACCGCTCGCCCTCCTCGTCGAGGAGACCGAACCAGCGGCCCGCGGTCTCGACGTCCTTGTCCCCGCGCCCCGAGAGGTTCACCAGGAGCGTCGCGTCCGGGCCGAGCTCGCGGCCGAGCTCGAGCGCGCCCGCGAGCGCGTGCGACGACTCGATCGCAGGGATGATCCCCTCCGTGCGGCACAGCAGCCGGAACGCCTCCATCGCGGCCTCGTCCGTGACCGGGCGGTACTCGGCTCGCCCGATCTCGGCGAGGTAGGAGTGCTCGGGGCCCACCCCCGGGTAGTCGAGACCCGCAGACACCGAGTGCGACTCGACGGTCTGACCGTCCTCGTCCTGGAGCACGAAGGTGCGAGCCCCGTGCAGGACGCCCGGGCGGCCCTTCGTGAGGGTCGCGGCGTGGCGGTCGGAGTCGACCCCGTCGCCGGCCGCCTCGAGACCCACGAGCCGGACGTCGGCGTCGTCGAGGAACGCGTGGAAGATGCCGATCGCGTTCGAGCCACCACCCACGCACGCGAGGACCGCTGTCGGCAGGGCCCCGGTGAGCTCGAGCACCTGCTCGCGCGCCTCGACGCCGATGATGCGCTGCAGGTCGCGCACGAGCGCGGGGAACGGGTGGGGACCGGCGACCGTGCCGAAGACGTAGTTGGTCGTGTCGACGTTCGTGACCCAGTCGCGCAGCGCCTCGTTGATCGCGTCCTTGAGCGTCTGCGAGCCCGTCGTCACGGGAACGACCTCGGCACCGAGCAGACGCATGCGCGCGACGTTGAGCGCCTGGCGCCGGGTGTCCTCGGCGCCCATGTAGATCGTGCACTCGAGGTCGAACAGCGCCGCGGCGGTCGCGGTCGCGACGCCGTGCTGGCCCGCGCCCGTCTCGGCGATCACGCGCTTCTTGCCGATCCGCCTCGTCAGGAGCGCCTGGCCGAGCACGTTGTTGATCTTGTGCGAGCCCGTGTGGTTGAGGTCCTCACGCTTGAGGATCACCCGCGCGCCGCCCGCGTGGGCGGCGAAGCGCGGCACCTCGGTGATGATCGAGGGCCGGCCCGTGTAGGTGCGGTGCAGGCGCTCGAGCTCGGTCGCGAACTCGGGGTCGGTCTTGGCCTTCTCCCACGCGGCCTCGAGCTCGTCGAGCGCCTCGATGAGGGCCTCGGGGACCCACCGCCCGCCGAAGCTGCCGAAGTAGGGGCCCGAGCTCACCCGCGCACCGCCCGCAGCGACGGGTGCGCGCCCGCCGCGACGAGGTCGGCGACCGACTGGCGCGGCGCGTCACCCGTGACGAGCGCCTCGCCCACGAGGACGACGTCGGCCCCGGCGCGCGCGTACTCCATGACGTCGTGCGGGCCGCGCACACCGGACTCGGCGACCCGGCAGATCCCCGAGGGGATGAGCGGGGCGACCCGGTTGAACGTCTCGCGGTCGACCTCGAGGGTCTTGAGGTTGCGGGCGTTGACCCCGATGACCTTCGCCCCGGCGTCGACCGCGCGGGCGACCTCCTCGGGGGCGTGCACCTCGACGAGGGCGGTCATCCCGAGGGAGTGCACGCGCTCGACGAGGGAGGTCAGCACGGTCTGCTCGAGCGCCGCGACGATGAGCAGCACGAGGTCCGCGCCGTGCGCCCGGGCCTCCCACACCTGGTACGGGGTCACGACGAAGTCCTTGCGCAGCACGGGGACGTCGACCGCGGCGCGGACCGCGTCGAGGTCCGCGAGCGAGCCGTTGAAGCGGCGCTGCTCGGTCAGCACGGAGATCGCTGCCGCGCCGCCCGTCGCGTACTCGACCGCGAGCTCGGCCGGGTCGGTGATCGCCGCGAGCGCGCCGCGGGACGGGCTCGAGCGCTTGACCTCGGCGATCACCGAGACGGCGTCCTCGTGCCACAGCCGACCGAGACAGTCGAGCGCCTCGGGCTGGCGTGCGGCCCTCTCCTTGAGCACGTCGAGCGGCGTCGCCGCCTCGCGCGCCGCGAGGTCCTCGCGCACGCCGGCGACGATGTCGTCGAGAACAGTCACGGCCCCTCCCCTACGTGAGCGCACCACGGGCGAACCCCGGTGTGTCACCCGACATCGTAGGCCCGCGCGAGATTCGCCCTGGACACCGCCCAGCGTGCGGGACGTCAGGCCTCGAGGATCCCGAGCACGACGAGCATGACGTAGAAGCTCGAGAAGACTCCTCCGACGACGGCCGACCAGATCGCCAGCCGGCGCGCGAGCATCGAGGAGCGGTGCGCCCCCGCGACGTCACCCGCGGCCCACTTCGAGCTGACCTGCGCGGCGTAGACGATCGAGGCGATGCCGAGCGGCATGCAGCACAGGACCGTCGTGATGATCGCCCACACGAGGTAGTTCTGCGGGGGCGGTCCCATCGGGCGGTCCCACGGCGCGGGCTGGCCGTAGCCCTGCCCCGAGGACGCACCGAAACGGGATGCGCCGGCGCCGTACGAGCCGTAGGCGGGCACGCCGTGGCCTGCCTGACCGTAAGGAGCGCTTGCCCCGAAGCCCCCGCCGTAGGGCTGCGGGGTGCCGTAGGGGTCGCTCCCGGGAGCGCCGGGCGCCGGCGCACCGTAGGGCGGTTGCTGACCCGGGTACGCCGGCCCCGCGGGCGGCTGGTCGGCGGGCTGCCACGAGCTGCCCTGCAGGTGCGGCGGGACGCCCGTAGGGCCGTGCGTCGGGTTGTTCTGCTCGGAACCGTCAGGTGAACTCACGCGCGGCATCCTGCCACGCGCGGCGACTCACGGTGCGAGGAACGGCGCGAGCACGGGGATGTTGCGCGCGACCGAGTAGGTCACGACGACCGCGAAGATCACCCACACGAGCCACGGCGGGGCGATCCAGCGCCGCGGGGTGCCCGCCCACCCACGGCGCAGCCAGAGCACCCACGCCGCACCGAGGAAGGGCACGGCGAGGACGAGCAAGGGGTTCATCGCCCACGCGCCCGCGAGGTCGAGGTGCGTGAGCTCGTGCACGGCGCGCAGGGACCCGCACCCCGCGCAGAACAGGCCCGTGAGCGCGAGCGTCGGGCACGTCGGGTAGTGCCCCGCCTCGAACGGCGACACGACCGCGAGGTACGCGCTCGCCGCGAGCGCGACGGCGCCGACGGCGAGCGCGGGAGCCGCCCCCCGGATCCCGCGGGGCGGCGCGGGTGAAGCGCTCGGGCCTAGCCCGTCATCGAGTCTTCGAGGATGCCGAAGTACCACCCGAGACCTCCGAAGGCGAAGATCCACACGAGCAGGGCGACGTAGCCGATCGTGATGACCCAGTTGATGATCGTGCCGGCCATCGACAGACCCTGGTTGTTGGCCGTCTGCTCCTTGTTCGCCTTGAGGGCGAGGTGGCCGAGGATCACGCCAGGGATCGACGCGAGCGGTCCCGCGCAGAAGAACGCGACGCCCGCGAGGACGATCGACCACACCCCGAGGGAGTTCTTGGGGTACAGCGGTCCCCCGCCGTAGCCCTGGCCGGGGGGCGGCCCGTAGGCGGGCGCACCGCCGTAGGGCGCCTGGCCGTACGCGGGCGGCTGCTGCCCATAGGCCGGGGGCTGCTGGCCGTACGCGGGCGGCTGCTGGCCGTAGGCGGGTGGCTGCTGACCGTACGTGGGCGGCTGACCGGGGGCTGGCGGCTGCGCGCCGTACGGCGGCTGGCCGCCCTGCGGCTGATCACCCTCGGACGGCGGGGCTAACGGGTCCTGGGGTGACGACATCGGCGATCCCTTCCGGTTCTTCGTGAGCCCTAGTGGGCGCGGCCCTTGGCGAGACGGGCACGGTCGCGCTTCGCGGTGCCCGGACCGCCCTTGCCGTGGCCGAGGATCGCGAGGACCCTGCCCACGACGAGCGAGACGACGACGACGACCGACCCGCCGATCACGAGCGGCATGCTCGGCAGGACCATGCCGACGGCGATCGCGACACCGCCCGCCACGACGAGCCACGTCGTGACCCACGCGGCAAGGGTCTTGCCCTCGTTCCACGGGGTGCGGGCCGGCGGAAGGTAGTCGTCCTTCTCGGTGGTCATCTGCAGTGCTCTCCTTGCTCGAGGTCCTGGGTCAGGGTAGCCGACCGGGAGAGGTCGGGTCGTCCCCGTCGGACAGAGCGTCCCACGTGCTCGTGGGGTCGTTCGTGACGTCCGCGCGGGGCTCGTCGGCCGCGCGGTCCGCACCGCGACGGACCCGCGCGCCCGGCTCGGGCCACGGACCCGCGCCGAGCACGTGCGCGACGCCCACCGCGACGACGACGACGGCGAGCCCGAGGGTCAGGAACGGCCACAGGGACGTCGCGACGCCCTCGGGCACGGCGCCGACCCCGGTGTGCTCGGCGACCGTACGACGCAGCGCGGCACCCGGGGAGCGCACGGCCGCGAGCACGAGCCAGCCCGCCGCGACGCCCGCGAGGAGCAGGAAGCCGCCCACGACCCGCCGCCCGACCGGTCCGGAGATCCCGAGCGCAGCACCGGCCGCGAGGAGCACGAGGCCGAGACCGGTCAGCGCCGGAACCGCCTGCGCCCCGCTCGCGGTGAGGCGCACCTCGCCCTGCAGGAGCGTGACGACCTCGACCGAGAACCACCCGGGCGCACCGCTCGCGAGGAGCGCGCCGCCGAGCACGAGGGCCACGAGGACTGCGCGTCGCCGCGCACGACGGCCCGTCACGTCGCGTCGCGCAGCCGGGCCGCGAGCTGGACGGCACGCACAGCCGCTGCGGCCTTGTCGTGCGACTCGGCGAACTCGGTCTCGGGGACCGAGTCCGCGACGATCCCCGCACCCGCCTGGACGCTCGCACGACCCTCGCGCACGAGCGCGGTGCGGATCGCGATCGCCATGTCCATGTTCCCCGCGAAGTCGAAGTATCCGACCGTGCCGCCGTACAGGCCGCGGCGAGCCGGCTCGAGCTCGTCGATAAGCGCGATCGCACGCGGCTTGGGTGCCCCCGAGAGCGTCCCCGCGGGGAAGGTCGCCGCGAGCACCTCGAGCGCGGTCGCCCCGGGGCGCAGCCGCCCGACGACGGTCGAGCACAGGTGCGTGATGTGCGAGAAGCGGCGCACCGCCATGAACTCCACGACGTCGACCGAGTCCGGCTCGCACACCTTGGCCATGTCGTTGCGCGACAGGTCGACGAGCATGATGTGCTCCGAGCGTTCCTTGGGGTCCGCGAGGAGCTCCTCGGCGAGCTCGACGTCCTGCGCAGGTGTCGCCCCGCGCGGCCGGGAGCCCGCGATCGGGTACGTCATCGCCTCGCCGTCGTCGACCTTGACGAGCGTCTCGGGGCTCGAGCCGACCACGGCGAAGTCGACACCCTCCTCGTCGCGCAGCTGGAGCAGGTACAGGTACGGGCTCGGGTTGATCGTGCGCAGCACGCGGTACACCTCGAGCGGCTCGGCCGGGCAGTCGATCTCGAGGCGTTGGGACAGCACGACCTGGAAGACCTCGCCGTCGCGGATCGCCTCCTTGCCGGTCCGCACGATCTGGGCGTACTCCTCGGGGGTCGAGCGCGAGACGTGCTCGGGCGCTCGCGCGTCCCCGAGCACCGCGGGGCTCGCCGCAGCCGGCTCGGCGAGCGCGGACTGCATCGCGTCGAGGCGCGCGCACGCGGCGGCGTACGCCTCGTCGACCCCCGTCGCGGCCCCGTCGACGTTGATCGCGTTCGCGACGAGCCAGACCGAGCCGTCGAGATGGTCGACGACAGCAAGGTCGACCGCGAGGCACAGGACGAGCTCGGGCACGCCGAGCTCCTCGGGCGCCTTGCGCGGCAGGGTCGGCTCCCACTGGTAGACGAAGTCCCAGCCGACCGCGCCGACGAGCCCCGAGGTGAGCGGGGGCAGGCCGGGGATCGCCGGGGTGCGCAGCACCTCGAGGGTCTCGCCGAGCACGTCGAGCGGTGCACCGTGCGTCGGGACACCCGCGGGCACCTCGCCCTGCCACGTGACCTGGCCGTCGCGCACCGTGAGGGTCGCGAGCGAGGACACGCCCACGAAGGACCAGCGCGACCAGCGTCCGTCGTGCTCGGCGGACTCGAGGATGAACGTCCCGGGCCGTCCCTGGGCGAGCCGGCGGTACAGGCCCACGGGCGTGACGTCGTCGGCGAGCAGGCGCCGCACGACGGGCACGACCCGTCGGTCGCTCGTGAGGTCGCGGAAGTCTTCGAGCGAGGGCCAGGTCCGGCCCCACGCGATGTCGTCGCGCGTCGGTCCGCTCACTGGCCCTCCTCCTGTCCTCCCGGACCGCCGACGACGGCGCCCAGGTCACCCCCGGCCTCGAAGCACGAGCGGGCCCCCGTGTGACACGCGGGCCCGACCTGGTCGACGCGCACGAGGAGCGCGTCGCCGTCGCAGTCGAGCGCGACCGAGCGCACGTGCTGGACGTGACCCGAGGTGTCGCCCTTGCGCCAGTACTCCTGCCGCGAGCGGGACCAGAAGGTCACGCGCCCTGTCGTGAGGGTCCGGTGCAGCGCCTCGTCGTCCATCCAGCCGAGCATGAGCACCTCGCCGGAGTCGTGCTGCTGGACGATCGCAGGCACGAGGCCGGCCTCGTCGCGCTTGAGCCGGGCGGAGATCGTGGGGTCGAGGTTCACGGGCGGAATCCTGCCACGGACGACGCTCAGCGCGTCTGGGCGACCCACGCCCCGTACAGCTGGGCGTAGATCCCCTCGCTCGCGACGAGCTCGGAGTGCGGCCCGACCTGCACGACCTCACCCTCGTCGACGACGACGACGAGGTCGGCGGCCTCCGCGGTCGACAGCCGGTGCGCGATCGTCAGGGTCGAGCGTCCCGCGGTGAGACGCTCGAGCGCCTGCGCGATGCGTACCTCTGTCGCGGGGTCGACCGCCGAGGTCGCCTCGTCGAGCACGAGCAGGTCGCCTCCTGCGAGGTGGGCGCGGGCGATCGCGACGAGCTGACGCTCGCCCGCCGACAGCGACTCCCCGCGCTGGCCGACCGAGGAGTCGAGGCCGCGTGGCATGCCCTCGACCCAGTCGGTCAGGCCGAGCTCGTCGACCGCGGCCGCGGCGGCTGCACGGCGCTCGGCAGGAGCCGGTTCCGCACCGACCTCGTAGCGCAGGCCGTAGGCGACGTTGTCAGCGATCGTGCCCTCGAACAAGAAGCCCTCCTGGGGCACGAGGACGACGCGCCGCCGCAAGGACTCGCCGTCGATCTCGCGCAGGTCGACCCCGTCGAGGAGCACCTGCCCCTCGGTCGGGTCCATGAGACGGCACACGAGCTTGGCCATCGTCGTCTTGCCCGAACCAGTCGCGCCCACGACCGCGACGCGCCTGCCCGCGGGCAGCTCGAGGTTGACGTCGCGCAGCACGGGCGGACCGCCCGGGTAGGCGAAGCTCACACCGCGCAGCTCGACGCGGGCCGGGCCGCGCTCGGAGCGCACGCCCTCGGCACCGCGATCGACGACCTCGACGGGGGTGTCGATCACGTCGATCACGCGCCGCCATCCCGCGACCGCGTTCTGCAGCTCGTTGAGGATCTCCGTGGCCATCTGCACGGGGCCGGCGAACATCTGGGCGAGGAAGATCATCGCGACGAGCTGGCCCGCGGTGATCTCCCCCCACGAGCCGAGCACGACACCGACCGCGACGACCGCAGCAAGCACGCCGTTCGCGACGAGCACCCCGCTCGAGAACGCGACCGCGACCATGACCTGCGCACGGACCATGGCCCTGCGGGTCGCGTCGATCGCGGCGTCGATGCGCCGCTGGGTGCGCGGTGCGACGCCGTAGGCGCGGATCGTCTCGGCGCCCACGACCGCCTCGGAGATCGCCCCGAGCATCGCGCCGACCTTCTCGCGCACCGCGGTGTAGCGCCGGGCGACCGAACGCTGCGCGGGCCGGGAGAGGAGCGCGACGGGCAGGAAGCACGCCCACACGACGATCGTGAGCTGCCACGACAGGCTCAGCATCACGGCGGTCGACACCACGATCTGCAGCACCGAGACGAGCAGCATGATCCCGCCCCACTGCACGAACAGCGAGATCGTGTCGACGTCGGAGGTGACGCGCGAGACGAGCGCGCCGCGTCGCTCGGTGTTCTGCGTGAGCACCGCGAGGTCGTGCACGTGGCGGAACGCACGCACGCGCAGCTCCGCGAGGCCCGCCTCGGAGGAACGGAACAGCCGGACGTTGACGAGCGCCGAGCACAGCCCCGCGACGAGCAGCACCCCGGTCCCGATCGCCGCGAGCACGACGACGTGGCGCACGTCGGGTCCGCCCGCGCCCGTCGCGGAGTCGATCGCCTGCTGGACCACGAGCGGGACGACGACCTTGCCGAGCGCGGCGACGAGGGCGAGCCCGAGCGTGACCCAGATGCCCTTGACGAGCTGGGGCGAGAGCGCGACGCCGCGGCGCAGGGTCGCGAAGACCCCGAGGCCGCCGTCGTCGCGGATCGAGGCGCTCACAAGGCCACCTCCGCGTCGTCGTCGAGGTCTTGGGCAGCGAGGCGTGCCCTGCGCTCGGTCTCACGCTCGTACGCGGTCGCGAGCTCGGCGTACCCCGGGTCACGCGCGAGCAGCTCGGCGTGCGTCCCGCGGTCCACGACCCGCCCGCCCTCGAGGTGCACGACCTCGTCCGCGAGCAGGATCGAGCTCATGCGGTAGGCGACGAGCAGGACCGTCGGGCGCGACCCGCCGTCGGCCCCGAGCGAGCCAAGGATCGCGCGCTCGACGCGGGGGTCGACCGCGCTCGTCGCGTCGTCGAGCACGAGCACGCGCGGGCGGCGCACGAGGGCACGGGCGATCGCGATGCGCTGGCGCTGCCCGCCCGAGAGGTTCGCGCCCCGCTCGCCGAGCGGGGCGTCGAGACCACCGTCGAGGCGGCGCACGACGTCGGCGACGTGTGCCGCCTCGAGCGCGGCCCACACCTCCTCGTCGCTCGGGGAGTCGGGGTCGTCGGGGTCGGCGAGCGTGACGTTCTCGCGCACGGTGTCCTCGAACACGAAGGTCGACTGGGACACGAGCGTCACGGTGCCCGTGCGCGCCTGCGGGCTCAGCTCGCGCACGTCGACGCCGTCGAGCAGGACCTGACCGCGCACGGGGTCGAGGAGCCGGCACACGGTCGCCGCGAGCGTCGTCTTGCCCGAGCCCGTCGAGCCGACGAGAGCGACCGTGCGGCCCGGGGCGAGGTCGAGGTCGACCTCGTGCAGGAGCGTGAGGGGGCCGCGCGGCGTGGGCACCTCGACCGTGACGCCCCGCAGCTCGACCTGCGCGGGGCCTGCCGACGGCGACAGCGTGCGCGTGCCCTCGCGCAGCGTCCCGCCCGCGTCGACGACGCGCGCGACCCGCTCGTAGCCCACGAGCGCGCGCGGCAGCTCGCCGAGCACCCAGCCGAAGGCCCGCACGGGCACGGCGAGCAGGGTCAGCAGGTAGGCGGCCCCGACGACCTCGCCCGGCTCGACCGCCCCCGCGTCGAGCCGCAGCACGCCCACGACGACGACGAGCAGCGAGCCCAGGCTCGGCAGGGCGTCGATGAACGGGTCGAAGTAGGCCCGCACGACACCCACGCGCACGTTCGCCCGGCGCAGCTCGTCGGCCTTGTCCGCAAAGCGCTCCTCCTCGCGGTCGGCCGTCCCGAGCGACTTGACCACGAGCGCGGCCTCGAAGCTCTCGTGCGCGACGTCGGAGACCTCGGCGCGCAGCTGCTGGGCGCGCGTGATCGCGGGCGACATCTTGCGCTGGAACACCGCGTTGACCGCAATCACGACCGGGATGATCGTGAACGCCGCGAGCGTGATCCACGGGTCGACCGTGACGAGCGAGACGAAGGCGACCACGAGCATCACGACGACGCCGAGCGCGAACGGCAAGGGGTTGAACACGCCCGTCGCGGCCTCGACGTCGGAGTTCGCGTTCGACAGCAGCTGACCCGCGGGGTGCTGGCGGTGCCACGAGATCGGCAGGCGCAGGTACTGGCGCGTCACGCGGGTACGGTGCCGGGCCTGGAGGTTCGCGACGCCGAGCCCGGCGACCATGCGCCGACCCGCGACCGAGAGCGCGAGCGTGATCGCGACGCCGAGCAGCACAAGGCCTGCGACCCACCACCGTCCTTGCGCGTCGGTATCCCCCGAGAGAGCGGGCAGCACGATCGAGTCGGTCGCCCAGCCCACCGTCCGTGCGACGAACACCGTGAGGGCACCGAAGAGCCCTGAGGCGAGGATCGCCCAGAAGTACACGACGGGCTCGTCGCGCAGGCCACGTCCGACGAGGACCAGGCTGCGCCGGACCTTCGAGCCGGTGAGCGTCATCTGCTCCGGGCGGGGTGCCCCGGACTGGGGGCGGTCAGGCACAGCGGTCCTTCCGACGTGGGGGGATCGCGGACCATCCTCGCACGACGCACGGCGACCCGTCGCCGTGGCAGCATCGCTCCCATGGCCTTCCACCAGATCGATCGCGCCCACCTCGTCGACGCCCTCGAGGCGGCCGGTCCGGGTGCCCCGACGCTGTGCGAGGGCTGGGCGAGCGAGCACCTCGCGGCGCACGTCGTGCTGCGCGAGAGCTCGCCCGTGACCGCGGCCGGCCTCGTGCTGCCCTTCGCGCGCGGCGCCGCCGAGCGACGCCTCGAGGACCTCGCCGCCTCAGGGCGTGACCCACAGGGGTGGGCCGAGCTGCTCGCCCGTGTCGCGGCCGGCCCGCGCGCGGTGAGCCCGGTCGCGTGGGGCGGGGACAAGGCCAACCTCGTCGAGATGGTCGTGCACACCGAGGACGTCCGCCGCGGGAGCGGGGACGCCGAACCGCTCGAGCGCTCCGCGGAGCACCTCGAGGCGATCTTCGACCACCTCCGGCTCGCGGCACGGCTCGCCTACCGGCGCACCGCGCCCGGCGTCGTGCTCGTCGTCCCCGGCGGGCGCCGCGCGCGCGTCAAGCCCCCACGATCTGGTGCGGGGACCGTCGTGGTCCGCGGTGACGTCGTCGACCTGCTGCTGCACGCGACGGGGCGCACGGGGGCCGCCGTCGTCGAGATCGAGGGAGCGCCCGAGGACGTCGCGGCCCTCGCGGCGCGCTGAGTCAGCGCACCTCGACGCCCGCCGCTCGCAGCGCGTCCTTGACCTGACCGACCGTGAGCGTGCGGAAGTGGAAGACGCTCGCCGCGAGGACCGCGTCAGCCCCCGCACGGGCGGCCGCGACGAAGTGCTCGGGGGTGCCTGCTCCCCCGCTCGCGACGAGCGGGACGCTCACCTCACGGCGCACGGCGGTGAGCATCTCGGTGTCGAAGCCCGCGGTCGTCCCGTCCGCGTCCATCGAGTTGAGCAGGATCTCCCCCGCCCCGAGCTCCGCGGCGCGTGCGGCCCACTCGACCGCGTCGATCCCCGTGCCGCGTCGCCCCCCGTGGGTCGTGACCTCGAAGCCCGAGTCGGTGGGCGTACCGTCCGCCGTGCGGCGCGCGTCGACCGAGAGCACGAGCACCTGGCGTCCGAAGCGCTCGGCGATCTCGGTGAGCAGCTCGGGGCGCGCGATCGCCGCGGTGTTGACCCCGACCTTGTCCGCGCCCGCGCGCAGCAGCCGGTCGACGTCCTCGACCGAGCGCACTCCCCCGCCGACGGTGAGCGGGACGAAGACCTGCTCGGCCGTACGCCGCACGACCTCGAGGGTCGTCGCCCGCTGCTCGAGCGACGCCGAGACGTCGAGGAAGGTCAGCTCGTCAGCCCCCTCGGCGTCGTAGCGCTGCGCGAGCTCGACCGGGTCGCCCGCGTCGCGCAGATTCTCGAAGTTCACGCCCTTGACGACGCGCCCCGCGTCGACGTCGAGGCACGGGATGACGCGTAGCGCCGGGGCCATCAGCTCTCCTCCTCGGTGGTCGCCGCCAGGATGTCGACGACGTGGACGACGGTCTCTCCCGTCAGGTCGTTGCCCCCGTCGTCACCGACCGCCGCTGCGGGCGGCACGACGAGCAGGACCCTGCTGCCGACCGTCTGCTCGGCAAGCCCCAGGGTCCACCCCGTGATCGCCTCGGCGAGGGAGAACGAGCGCGGGCCGAGCGCCTCCCACGTCGAGTCGACGACCTCCCCGTCGCGCCAGCGCACCATCATGTACTGCACGACGACGGTCGACTGCGTCGAGACCTGCTCGCCCGAGCCGCGCACGAGGGTCTGCACCTCGAGCTCGCTCGGCGGGTCAGCGTCGGGAATGGAGACCTGCGGGACGCCGTCGTCGTCGAGCGTGACGACCGGGAGGTCCGCACGCGGCTCGACGGGGGTGCCGGTCGCCTCGGTCGGGAGCACGTCGGCCACGAGGACCGTGGGCACCGTCCCGATCTCGGGGTCGCCCGTCGTCAGGAGCAGCACGCGCGAGCCGACACGCACCCGCACGAGCGCCTCGTAGAGCTCGAGGCTCAGGTCCTCCGGGGTCAGCAGGTAGGTCTTGGGCAGACCGGTGAAGGTCTGGTCGATCAGCTCCCCCGTCGCGGCGGACTCGAGGCGGTAGTGCAGCAGCACCGGTTCGTCCGCGCGCAGCCGCGGTCCGTTCCCCTCGACGACGACGTCCGAGCTCGTCTCGGCGATCTCGAACGGCACGGGGTACCTCACGACCGGTTCCGAGCCCGGGGGCCCCTCGACCGTGACCGAGGGCGGGACGGGCGGCTCGCTGCAGCCCACGAGGAGGCCGAGCGCCGCAAGGGGTGCCAGCAGGAGGGCGAGCCGCGTTCTCGTCACGGCAGACCACTGTACGTCGCGCTACATCGAGGCGATGAGACGTTCCACGCGCTCGTCGACGCTGCGGAAGGGGTCCTTGCACAGCACGGTGCGCTGGGCCTGGTCGTTGAGCTTGAGGTGCACCCAGTCGACCGTGTAGTCGCGTCGTGCCTCCTGCGCCGCGCGCACGAAGTCGCCGCGCAGCTTGGCTCGCGTGGTCTGCGGCGGGACGACCGTCGCCTCGAACACCTCGAGGTCCGTGACGACCCGGTCGACGAGCCCGCGCGCCGCGAGCAGGTTGAACAGCCCGTCCGAGCGCGAGATGTCGTGGTAGGCCAGGTCGAGCCGCGCGACCCGCGGGTCGGACATCTCGAGGCCGTGCTTGGCCCGGTACCGCTCGATCATGCGCAGCTTGATCACCCAGTCGAGCTCACGCTCGACGAGGTCGAGGCGGCCCGTGCGTACCGCGTGCAGCCCGCGCTCCCACAGCTCGAGCATGCGCTTGGCGAGCGGGTCGAGATCGAGGTTCTCGGCCGCGAAGTCGCGCACCCTGGACAGGTACTGCTCCTGCAGGTCGATCGCGGTCACGGTGCGACCCGAGGCGAGCGTCACGGGCGCGGTGCCCGTGACGTCGTGCGAGATCTCACGGATCGCGCGCATCGGGTTCTCGAGCGCGACGTCGCGGATCGGGACGCCCGCCTCGACCATCGCGAGCAGCAGGTCGGTCGTCGTGACCTTGAGGGCCGCGGTCACCTCGGACATCGAGGAGTCGCCGACGATCACGTGCAGGCGCCGGAAGTGCTCGGCGTCCGCGTGCGGCTCGTCACGGGTGTTGATGATGGGCCGCGAGCGGGTCGTCGCGCTCGAGACGGCCTCCCAGATGTGGTCCGCGCGTTGGGACAGGCAGTACTTCGTCCCACGCGGGGTCGTGAGGACCTTGCCCGCACCCGTGAGCACCTGACGCGTGATGAGGAACGGCACGAGGATGTCCGCGAGCCGGGAGAAGTCCCCCTGCCGGCGCACGAGGTAGTTCTCATGGCACCCGTAGGAGTTGCCTGCCGAGTCGGTGTTGTTCTTGAACAGGTGGACCTTGCCGTCGATCCCCTCGGCCTCGAGCCGCTGCTGGGCGTCCGCGACGAGCCCCTCGAGGATGCGCTCGCCACCGCGGTCGTGCGCGACCAGCTGGGCGACGTCGTCGCACTCGGCCGTCGCATACTCGGGGTGCGAGCCGACGTCGAGGTACAGCCGTGAGCCGTTGCGCAGGAAGACGTTCGAGGAACGCCCCCACGCGACGACCTTGCGGAACAGGTAGCGCGCGACCTCGTCGGCGCTCAGGCCCCGGCCCGAGTCCGAGGCGCACGTGACGCCGTACTCCGTCTCGAGACCGAAGATCCGTCGGCGCACGTCACGCACCGGTCGCGAGCAGCGCCTCGAGCGCGGCGGGTGCGATGCGACGGAACGCGCGTCGCGGTCGCGTGCGGTCGAGCACCGCGACCTCGAGCTGCTCGGTGTCGAGCTCCTTGGCCGGTCCGTCGGGCTGGGTCGCGAGCACGTCGACCGCGAGGCGCATCGCGCTCGCGAGGTCGAGACCTTCGCGCCAGCCCTCGGCCGCGACCGCGCTGAGCTCCTCGGCCTGCCCGCCCATGACGACGAAGCCCTTCTCGTCCGCGACCGAGCCGTCGTAGGACAGCCGGTAGATCTGGTCGAGCGAGGGGTCGATCCCGACCTCGGCGACGACGAGCTCGACCTCGAGCGGCTTGGACTCGGTCGTGAACACCGTGCCGAGCGTCTGGGCGTAGGCGTTCGCGAGGGCACGTGCGTTGACGTCCGCGCGGTCGTAGGAGTAGCCCCGCAGGTCCGCGTAGCGCACGCCAGCGACCCGCAGGTTCTCGAACTCGTTGTACTTGCCGACCGCGGCGAAGGCGATGCGGTCGTAGATCTCGGAGATCTTGTGCAGGGCGCGCGAGGCGTTCTCGGTCGCGAAGGCGATGCCCTCGTCGTAGGCGAGCACGATCACCGAGCGACCGCGCGCGATGCCCTTGCGCGCAAAGTCCGCCCGGTCTTTCATGAGCTGCTCGGGCGAGACGTAGAACGGCATGCTCATGACGAGCCACCTCCTCGCTGACCTTGGCCCCGACGCACCTCGTCGAGGTCGCCGACGACGTCGCGCAGGACGGCGTCGGGCACGCGGCGGTACCCCTCGGCGGTCACGGTCACGACGACGGGCCAGATCTGGCGCAAGGTGTCCGGTCCCCCGGTCGCGGCATCGTCGTCGGCCGCGTCGACGAGGGCCTCGACCGCGGTGCGCACCGCGTCCTGGGAGTCCATGCCCGCGCGCCAGCGCTTCTTGAGCGAACCGCGCGCGAACACCGAGCCCGACCCGACCGCGTGGAAGTCGTGCTCCTCGTACCGCCCACCCGTGACGTCGTAGGAGAAGATCCGCCCGACCCCGCGGTCGAGGTCGTAGCCCGCGAAGAGCGGGACGACCGCGAGCCCCTGGATCGCCAGGCCGAGGTTCGAGCGGATCATCGTCGCGAGGCGGTTGGCCTTGCCGTCGAGGGACAGCAGCGTGCCCTCGATCTTCTCGTAGTGCTCGAGCTCGAGCTGGAAGAGCCGCACGAGCTCGACCGCGATGCCCGCCGTCCCGGCGATGCCGACCGCGGAGAACTCGTCGGCGGGGAAGACCTTCTCGATCTCACGGTGCGCGATCATCGCGCCCATCGTCGCGCGCCGGTCGCCCGCCATGACGACACCGCCGTCGAAGGCGACCGCGACGATCGTCGTCGCGTGCGGGAAGCTCGGGACCTCACCCGCGGGAAGGTCCCGGTGCCCGGGCAGCAGGTGCGGGGCGTGCCCCGCGAGGAACTCGACGAAGGACGAGGTGCCCGGCGCCGTGAACGACGCGGGGAGACGCGCGTGGTGCTCGCTGCTCATCGCCCGCTCACTCGCCACCCTTCTGCACGAAGCCACGCACGAACGTCTCCGCGTTCGACTCGAGCACGTCGTCGATCTCGTCGAGCAGCGCGTCGACCTCGGCGTCGCGCGCCTGGTCCTTCGGCGCCGCGGGCACGGGCGCGTCGGGGACCTCGGGGTCCTCGCGCTCGACCCTGCGGTGCTCTTGCTCGGACATCGACGCCTCCTCGAGGGACAGACTGCTCGTGCGTGCTCAGCCTAGTGCGTCGCGCCCCTCACCCGCCGAGGGCCTCGAGCAGCTCGCCCGCGCTCGCGCTCGACTCGAGCAGCTCGGCGACGTGCGAGGCTGTGCCGCGCAGCGGGTCGGGCATCGGGACGCGTCGCAGGGTCGGTGCGCCGGGGACGTCGAACACGAGCGAGTCCCAGCTCGCCGAGGACACGTGCGCACCGAACCGAGCGATCGACCGGCCCCGGAAGAACGCTCGCGTCGTCGTCGGGGGCTCGACGACGGCGCGCTCGACCTCGGCCTCGTCGACGAGCTGCTCGACGGCGCCAGCCCGCACGAGACGGCCATGCACGCTGCGCTCGGGCCGCAGGTCCGACCACTGCAGGTCGACCGCGGCAAGGCGTGGGTCGTCCCACTCGAGCCGGTCGCGCCGGCGCAGGCCCTCGAGCACCCGCAGCTTCGCGAGCCACTCGACCTCGCGCGCGCACGCGGCAGGCTCGGTCTCGAGGCGGTCGAGGAGCGAGCTCCAGCGGCGCAGGACGTCGGCCGTCTCGGTGTCCTGCTCGGCGGGCTCGCCGAGCGAGCGGACCGCCTCGAGGTACTCGCGCTGGATCTCGATCGCCGTCAGACGCCGGCCGTCGACGAGCTCGAGCCGACGGGTCAGGGCGAGGTCGCGCGAGACCTCGTGCGTCGCGGCGACCGGGTCTGCGAGCGCGAGCGCGTCGATCCGCGCGAGCGCCTCGGCGGTCCCCCGCGGCGGGCCCTCGACCTCGGCCCGCTCGACGAGCCACAGCACGAGGGACGTCATGCCGAGCTTGAGGTAGGTCGCGGTCTCGAAGCAGTTCGCGTCCCCGACGATCAGGTGCAGGCGACGCCAGCGCCGCGGGTCGGCGTGCGGCTCGTCGCGCGTGTTGACGATCGGGCGGCGCAGCGTCGTCTCGAGGCCGATCTCGGCCTCGACGTAGTCCGCCCGCTGGGAGATCTGGAAGCCCGCCTGCTCCCCGCGCTGACCGAGCCCGACCCGGCCCGCGCCGACGAGCACCTGACGCGTGACGAGGAACGGGATGAGGCGCGCCGCGAGCTCGGTGAACGGCACCGCGCGGTCGACCAGGAAGTTCTCGTGCGTGCCGTAGGTCGCGCCCTTGCCGTCGACGTTGTTCTTGTAGAGCACGACGTCGGGCAGGGCCGGGTTCTTGCCGAGCTCACGCATCGCAGTGAGCATCACGAGCTCGCCCGCCCTGTCCCACACGACGCCCTCGCGCGCGGTCACGACCTCGGGCGAGGAGTACTCGGGGTGCGCGTGGTCGACGTAGAGCCGTGCGCCGTTGGTGAGGATCGCGTTCGCTGCGCTCGGGTCGTCGTAGGGCTCGACCACGGGCCGGGCGACGTCGTGCGGGGTCTCGCCCGAGGGTGCGGGGCGCTGCGGGTCGTCGGTCAGGAGCGAGGGGTGCGCAGCCGCGCGGTCGAGCCGGAAGCCGCGCGCGTCGAGCAGGGGGTCCTCGTCGTCGTAGTCCCAGCGGGGACGCCGTCCCGCCGTCATGCGCGCGCCGTAGGCCGCGACGACATAGCTCGACAGTGCCATCGGGTTGGCTCCGGGCCGCCCGGGCTCGATGACGCCGTACTCGGTCTCGATCCCCATGACCCGTCGCGTCGTGGGGCGCGCGCTCACAGGTACTGACCGGTGTTCGAGACCGTCTCGATCGTGCGGGCCGTGGCCGAGCCCTTCTTGCCCGTGACGATCGTGCGGATGAACACGATGCGCTCGCCCTTCTTGCCGGACACGCGGGCCCAGTCGTCAGGGTTGGTCGTGTTGGGCAGGTCCTCGTTCTCCTTGAACTCGTCGACGCACGCGCTCAGCAGGTGCTCGACGCGCAGCCCGCGCTGGCCCGTCGCGAGGAAGTCCTTGATCGCCTGCTTCTTCGCCCGGTCCACGACGTTCTGGATCATCGCGCCGGAGTTGAAGTCCTTGAAGAACAGGATCTCCTTGTCCCCGCTCGCGTAGGTGACCTCGAGGAACTGGTTCTCCTCGGTCTCGGCGTACATGCGCTCGATCGCCCGGTCGATCATCGCCTCGACAGCGAGCGTCGCGTCGCCGCCGTGCTCGGCGAGGTCGGCGGGGTGGATCGGCAGGTCTGGAGTGAGGTACTTCGCGAAGATCTCCCGTGCGCCCTCGGCGTCGGGACGCTCGATCTTGATCTTCACGTCGAGCCGTCCCGGGCGCAGGATCGCGGGGTCGATCATGTCCTCACGGTTCGACGCACCGATGACGATCACGTTGTCGAGGCGCTCGACACCGTCGATCTCGGCGAGCAGCTGGGGCACGATCGTCGTCTCGACGTCGGAGGAGATGCCCGTCCCGCGCGTGCGGAACAGTGACTCCATCTCGTCGAAGAACACCACGACCGGGTGCCCCTCCGAGGCCTTCTCGCGAGCCCTGGAGAAGATGAGCCGGATGTGCCGCTCGGTCTCCCCGACGTACTTGTTGAGCAGCTCGGGGCCCTTGATGTTGAGGAAGTAGGAGTGCGCCTGGCTCGGGTCGATCCCGCGCACCTTCGCGGTCGTCGCGGCGAGCGAGTTCGCGACGGCCTTCGCGATGAGGGTCTTGCCGCACCCGGGCGGGCCGTACAGCAGGACGCCCTTGGGCGCCTTGAGCCCGTGCTCGCGGAACAGCTCGGGGTGCAGGAACGGCAGCTCGACCGCGTCGCGGATCTGCTCGATCTGCGGACCCAGGCCACCGATGTCGGAGTAGTCGATGTCGGGGACCTCCTCGAGCACGAGCTCGGCGACCTCCGAGCGCGGCACGGCCTCGAACACGAAGCCGCTGCGCGAGTCGATCGTGAGCGCGTCCCCGACGCGCACCCCCGCCGAGCGCAGGGCGCCCGAGAGCCGCACGACGCGCTCCTCGTCGGCCCGCCCCACGACGAGCGCACGGTCCGCACCGAGCAGCTCCTTGACCGTGACGACCTCACCGACGGGCTCGAAGCCGAAGGCCTCGACGAGCGTGAGCGACTCGTTGAGCAGGACCTCCTGACCGGGCTCGAGCGAGGCGAGGTCGACCGAGGCCGCGACGGCGACGTTCATCTTGCGCCCCGCGCTGATGACGTCGGCCGTGCCCGCGGGCCCCGGCGCGACGAACTGCGCGTAGCTGCCCGGCGGCTTGGCAGCCTCGTCGAGCTGCTCCTTGAGCTCGACGATCTGCTCGCGCGCGGCGTGCAGGGCCGAGGCGAGCCGCTCGTTCTTCGACGCGAGCAGCTGGACCTGCCGCTCGAGGTCCTTGAACTGCCCGTAGCCGGGTGTCTCGGTCATGCCCACCCCCCGGGTGCCGTACGAGACGTCGCGTGGTTCCGTTCCAGCCTATCCCGCAAGCCCGCGCGCACGGGCTCAGCCCTCGGCGGCCTTGCGGCGGGCCCGGCGCACCTTCGTCTCCGAGACGGGCGCCTCGCCGAGGTCCTCGGCCGTCCAGGCCGCATCCGGCGCGGGGTAGGAACCCTTCGCGGGGCGGCGCTTGCGCTCGGGCGGTGTGACGCCGTCGGCGAGCCGGCGTGTCGTGAGCAGGAAGCCGGTGTGGCCGATCATGCGGTGCTGGGGGCGCACCGCGAGGCCCTCGAGGTGCCAGCCGCGCACCATCGACTCCCACGCCTCGGGCTCGGTGAAGCGACCGTCGGCCCGGACGTCCTCGGCGAGCCGGGACAGCTGGGTCGTGGTCGCGACGTAGCACGTGAGCACCCCGCCCGGGACGAGCGCGGTCGCGACCGCGTCGAGGTTCTCCCACGGGGCGAGCATGTCGAGCACGACACGGTCGACCGTCCCGGTCTCGCTCACGGTCGGCAGGACCTCGGCGAGGTCGCCGACCTCGAGCCGCCACGCGGGGTGCGGACCGCCGAAGAAGTGCTCGACGTTGCCGCGCGCGATGTCGGCGAAGTCAGCGCGCCGCTCGATCGACACGAGCGAGCCGCCGTCGCCGACCGCGCGCAGGAGCGAGCACGTCAGGGCGCCCGAGCCGACCCCGGCCTCGACGACGCGCGCGCCGGGGAAGATGTCACCCATCGTGACGATCTGACCGGCGTCCTTGGGGTACACGACCGCAGCGCCGCGCGGCATCGACAGCACGTAGTCCGCGAGCAGGGGGCGCAGCACGAGGTATTCCTGCCCGCCTGAGGCCGCCACGACCGTGCCCTCGGGCCGACCGATGATGTCGTCGTGGGAGAAGAAGCCCTTGTGCGTGTGGAACTGGGCGCCCGCCTCGAGCGTGATCGTGTGGTGGCGGCCCTTGGCGTCGGTGAGCTGGACGCGGTCGCCCGCGCGCAAGGGTCCGCGGCGCTGCGCGGCGCCGGTGGGGT
>JAJUHG010000002.1 GCA_029267995.1 Micrococcales bacterium | reverse complement strand
TGACGTTGCGCCGCCCGCCGGGCCGCGAGGCGTACCCCGGCGACGTCTTCTACCTGCACTCGCGCCTCCTCGAGCGCTGCGCGAAGCTTTCGGACGAGATGGGCGCGGGCTCGATGACGGGTCTGCCGGTCATCGAGACGAAGGCGAACGACGTCTCGGCGTACATCCCGACGAACGTCATCTCGATCACCGACGGCCAGATCTTCCTGCAGTCCGACCTGTTCAACGCCGACCAGCGTCCCGCTGTCGACGTGGGCATCTCCGTCTCTCGAGTCGGTGGTTCCGCCCAGGTCAAGGCGATGAAGAAGGTCTCGGGAACGCTCAAGCTCGACCTCGCGCAGTTCCGCTCGCTCGAAGCCTTCGCGATGTTCGCCTCCGACCTCGACGCGGCCTCGCGCGCGCAGCTCAACCGTGGTGCGCGGCTGCTCGAGCTGCTCAAGCAGCCGCAGTACTCGCCGTACCCGGTCGAGGACCAGGTCGTCTCGATCTGGGCGGGCACGAAGGGCAAGCTCGACGACGTCCCGGTCGAGGACGTGCGTCGTTTCGAGTCCGAGCTGCTCGACCACCTGCGTCGGCACAGCGACGTCCTGACCAAGATCGCCGAGACGGGCAACCTCGACGACGAGACCGAGGCGGCGCTGTCCGCCGCGGTCGAGGAGTTTCGCGAGGGCTTCATGCTTGGTGACGGGGCTCGCCTCGTGGGCCGGGTGGCCTCCGAGGACGAGGTCGAGGTCGACCAGGAGCAGATCGTCCGGCAGAAGAAGGGCTGAGCGTGGCAGGCGGTACGCAGCGCGTCTACCGGGCCCGGATCCGGTCGACCCAGTCGCTCAAGAAGATCTTCCGGGCGATGGAGCTGATCGCGGCTTCGCGGATCGGTCGCGCCCGCGACAAGGTCACCGCGGCCGGGCCGTACGCGCGTGCCATCACGCAGGCGGTCTCGGCGCTCGCGACGCACTCCGACCAGCCGCACCCGCTCACGACCGAGCGCACCGACACCAACCGCGTCGCGGTGCTCGTCGTGACCGCGGACCGCGGCATGGCGGGGGCCTACTCGGCGACCGCGATCCGGGAGGCGGAGAACCTCGTCGACCAGCTGCAGGCCGAGGGCAACGAGGTCGACCTGTACGTCATGGGTCGGCGTGGCGTGTCCTACTACCGGTTCCGCGAGCGTGAGATCAAGCGCTCGTGGGTCGGCAGCTCCGACGCCCCGAGCGCCGAGACGGCCCAGGAGGTCGCCGACACGCTCCTCGCGGCCTACGACGCACCGGCCGAGGAGGGTGGCGTCAAGGCGCTGCACGTCGTGTACACCCAGTTCCGCAACATGGTGAGCCAGACGCCGCGCGTCGTGCGGATGCTGCCGATCGAGATCGTCGAGCAGGAGGCGGGCGAGGGCGAGGAGCTCCTCCCGCTGTACGAGTTCGAGCCGAACCCCGAGCAGGTGCTCGACGCGCTCCTGCCGCGGTACGTCTCGGCACGCATCTACTCGTTCCTGCTCCAGTCCGCGGCGTCCGAGCTCGCTGCCCGCCAGCGTGCGATGCACACCGCGACGGAGAACGCGGAGGAGCTCATCCGCACGTACACCCGACTGGCGAACCAGGCTCGCCAGGCCGAGATCACCCAAGAGATCAGCGAGATCGTGTCGGGCGCCGACGCGCTCGCGTCCGCATGAGACGAAGCGAGAGAGACATGACTGCCACCGCTCCCGAAGCCACCGCCGAGAACGCCGGCGTCGGCACCGGCCGCGTCGCCCGCGTCATCGGGCCCGTCGTCGACATCGAGTTCCCCTCGGACGCGATCCCCGAGATCTACAACGCGCTCACGGTCGAGATCGACCTGAGCGCCCAGGGCGAGGGTGAGGGCAAGTTCACGCTGACCCTCGAGGTCGCCCAGCACCTCGGTGACTCGACGGTCCGCGCGATCGCGCTCAAGCCGACCGACGGCCTCGTGCGCGGCGCGGTCGTGACCGACACCGGCGCGCCGATCTCGGTCCCCGTCGGCGACGTGACCAAGGGCCACGTGTTCGACGTGACCGGTGAGGTGCTCAACGCCAAGCCGGGCGAGCAGATCGAGGTCACCGAGCGCTGGCCGATCCACCGCAAGCCCCCGGCCTTCGACCAGCTCGAGTCGAAGACCCAGATGTTCGAGACCGGCATCAAGGTCATCGACCTGCTGACCCCGTACGTCCAGGGCGGCAAGATCGGTCTGTTCGGTGGTGCGGGGGTCGGCAAGACGGTCCTCATCCAGGAGATGATCTACCGCGTCGCGAACAACCACGACGGCGTCTCGGTCTTCGCGGGCGTCGGTGAGCGCACGCGTGAGGGCAACGACCTCATCCAGGAGATGACCGAGTCCGGCGTCATCAACCAGACGGCCCTCGTGTTCGGCCAGATGGACGAGCCGCCGGGCACGCGTCTGCGTGTCGCGCTCTCGGCCCTGACGATGGCCGAGTACTTCCGCGACGTGCAGAAGCAGGACGTCCTGCTGTTCATCGACAACATCTTCCGCTTCACGCAGGCGGGCTCGGAGGTCTCCACGCTCCTGGGCCGCATGCCTTCGGCGGTCGGCTACCAGCCGAACCTCGCGGACGAGATGGGCATCCTCCAGGAGCGCATCACCTCGACGCGCGGTCACTCGATCACCTCGCTCCAGGCGATCTACGTCCCCGCGGACGACTACACCGACCCGGCCCCGGCCACGACGTTCGCGCACCTCGACGCGACGACCGAGCTGAGCCGTGAGATCGCCTCGCGCGGTCTGTACCCCGCGGTCGACCCGCTCGCCTCGACCTCGCGCATCCTCGACCCTCGTTACGTGGGCCAGGAGCACTACGACGTCGCGATCCGCGTCAAGCAGATCCTGCAGCGCAACCAGGAGCTCCAGGACATCATCGCGATCCTCGGTGTCGACGAGCTCGGCGAGGAGGACAAGCTGGTCGTCTCCCGGGCGCGGCGCATCCAGCAGTTCCTGTCGCAGAACACCTACATGGCCGAGCAGTTCACGGGCGTGCCCGGCTCGACCGTGCCGATCTCCGAGACGATCGAGGCGTTCAAGAAGATCGCCGACGGCGAGTTCGACCACATCGCGGAGCAGGCCTTCTTCAACATCGGTGGCCTCGAGGACCTCGAGCGCAACTGGGCCCGCATCCAGAAGGAGTTCGGCGTCTGAGCGACGCCGTCACGGAACCGAGGAAAGCAGGAAGCTCGTGGCACTCGAGGTCGATCTCGTCGCGCCGGACCGCACGGTCTGGCGCGGCGAGGCGCGCATGGTGACGGCGCCCGCGGCCGACGGCCAGATGGGGATCCTCCGCGGGCACTCGCCCGTGCTCGCGGTCCTGCGCGAGGGGCAGGTCCTCATCCGTCCCGTCTCGGGCGAGCCTTTCGAGGCTCGCGTCACGGGAGGGTTCCTCTCGGTCGACTCCGACGTCGTGACGATCGTCGCGGACGCGGTCGAGGTGGGCGGCTCGCCCGCTCAGGCCTGACGGGACGAGGCGTGGTGGGCCAGGGTTGCTGACGTGGTTGGCGGTCTTCGGCGCGATCGCGGTGTGCGCCGGGATGCTCTTCGTGCTCTACCGTCGCCGACTCGCGGCGCTCGCAGGACGGGTCGGCAGCTTCGCGTGCGGCTTGCGGCCCGAGCACGGTCACGGCGAGCCGCTCGCGGGGATCGCGCAGTACGGCGTGGGTCGGCTCGACTGGTGGCGCACGACGAGCCTCTCGCCGCGGCCCAAGGAGACGTGGGACCGCTCGGAGCTCGTCGTGGTGCACCGTGCGGAGGACCCGCACCGACCGGGGAAGGTGCTCCTGAGGTGCCAGCACGGCCAGGAGGAGTTCGACCTCTCGCTGAGCCGGGCCGCGTGCGCGGGACTCGTCTCGTGGCTCGAGGCGGCACCCACGAACACCAATCGCGTGTGGTGAACGAGGAGGTGGCCTAGTGCGGCTCGTCGTGGCACGGTGCTCGGCCCGGTACTCGGGGCGCCTCGACGCGAGCCTCCCGCTCGCGACGCGGCTCGTGCTCGTCAAGGCGGACGGCTCGGTGCTCCTGCACTCCGACGGCGGCTCGTACAAGCCGCTCAACTGGATGAGCCCGCCGTGCACGCTCAAGGAGCTCGAGCCGTCCCAGGAGGCGGCCGAGCGCGGCGCGACCGCGGTGTGGCACGTCCAGCACACCAAGACCGACGACCGCCTCGAGATCGAGCTGCACGAGGTCCTGCACGACTCGAGCCACGAGCTCGGCGTCGACCCGGGGCTCGTCAAGGACGGCGTCGAGGCGCACCTGCAG
Source organism: Micrococcales bacterium (assembly GCA_029267995.1). Classification (GTDB taxonomy): domain Bacteria; phylum Actinomycetota; class Actinomycetes; order Actinomycetales; family Cellulomonadaceae; genus JAAYZM01. Next base: position 35,556 of record JAJUHG010000002.1, on the reverse strand, counting down.
GCCCTGCTCGCCGAGCAGATCGACCTGCTCGGCCCGGGGCACACCCTCGTGCGACGCGAGTACCCGACGGCGATCGGCCCGGTCGACATCCTCGCGCGCGACCCCGAGGGCGCGACGGTCGCGATCGAGATCAAGCGGCGCGGCGACATCGACGGGGTCGAGCAGCTTACGCGCTACCTCGAGCTGCTCGGTCGCGACCCGCTCCTGGCTCCCGTGCGGGGCGTCTTCGCCGCGCAGGAGATCAAGCCGCAGGCGCGCGTGCTCGCCCACGACCGGGGCATCGAGTGCCTCGTGCTCGACTACCACGCGATGCGCGGGCTCGACGACCCGAGCTCACGGCTCTTCTGACCCGCCCCGCCCCCCGGTCGGCCGCGGGGTCTCGGAGCGCGGCGGGTCCCGACCCGGCGTCCGCCGGGGTGCGCGACAATGGCCGGGTGAGCAACCTCGAGCCGCTCGTCCTGCGCGGGCGCGTCGTGACACCTGAGCGCGTCGTGGCCGACGGCGCCGTCGTCGTCGAGGGAGAGCGCCTCGCGTGGGTCGGCGCCGCGGACGAGGTGCCGCGGCGCTGGTCGCGGGCGGTCAGGGCCACGGGACCCTCACCCGACACGCTCTTGCCCGGCCTCGTGGACCTGCACAACCACGGCGGGGGCGGGTTGAGCTTCCCCGAGGCGGGCGACGTCGAGGGGGTGCGGACCGCCGTGCGCGAGCACCTTGCGCACGGCACGACCCGGCTCGTCGCCTCGCTCGTCACGGCGCCCGCGCCCGTGCTTCTCGAGCGGGTGCGCACACTCGCGGCCGTCGTCGCGACGGGGGAGGTCGCGGGGATCCACCTCGAGGGCCCGTTCCTCTCGGCGCTGCGCTGCGGCGCGCAGGACCCACGCGCGATGGTCCCGGGCGACGTCGGGCTCGTGCACGAGGTCGCGCTCGCGGCGGACGGCGCGTTTGCGACCATGACGTACGCGCCCGAGGTCGCGGGCTCCCCCGACGTCGTGCGGGCGCTCGCGCGAGGTGGCGCGGTGCCCTCGATCGGCCACACCGACGCGAGCGCGGAGCAGACCCGGGCAAGCATCGATCTCGCGCTCGAGGTGCTCGCGGCCGACGGCACCCGCTCGCGCCGCCCGACCGCGACGCACCTGTTCAACGCGATGCGCCCGCTGCACCACCGCGAGCCCGGTCCCGCGGGGGAGTGCCTCGCGGCGGCGGCGCGCGGGGAGCTCGTGGTCGAGCTCGTCGCGGACGGGGTCCACCTCGCCGATGCCACGACGCGCATGGTCTTCGACCTCGTGGGTGCGGACAACATCGCCCTCGTGACGGACGCGATGGCTGCGACGGGGATGCCCGACGGCGACTACGTGCTCGGTGGGCTCGGCGTGACGGTCTCGGAGGGTGTCGCACGGCTCGCCGAGGGCGGTGCGATCGCGGGCGGCACGGCGCACCTGCTCGACGTCGTGCGCCGCACGGTCGGGCTGGGTGTCCCGCTCGAGGACGCGGTGCGTGCCGCCTCGCTCGTCCCCGCGGGCGTGCTCGGCCGGGACGACGTCGGGGCGCTCCTCGAGGGCCGTCTGGCGGACGTCGTCGTGGCCGACGACGAGCTCGCGGTCCGCGCTGTCTACCGCGCCGGCGAACGCGTCGCCTGAGCGGTGGCCCCGCGGGCCTGATCGTTGCCGCGTGGTTGAATCAAATCGTTTCGACAGATAGAGTCGCGCCAGCTGTGATCGCGCTCCCACACGAAGGAACCGCCGCCATGACGACTCGCTCCGAGCACCGTACGTTCCCCGACTCGTTCGTCTGGGGAGCCGCGACCGCCTCCTACCAGATCGAGGGAGCCGTGACCGAGGGCGGCCGTGGGCCGTCGATCTGGGACACCTACTCCGCGACGCCCGGCAAGACCTTCGAGGGGCACACGGGGGCAGTCGCCGCGGACCACTACCACCGCACCGAGCAGGACGTCGCGATGATGAAGGAGCTGGGCCTGGACGCCTACCGCTTCTCGCTCGCGTGGCCACGCATCCAGCCCACGGGCTCGGGCGCCTTCAACCAGGCGGGCCTCGACTTCTACGACCGGCTCATCGACCAGCTGCTCGAGGCGGGCATCGACCCGGTCGCCACGATGTACCACTGGGACCTCCCGCAGGGGCTCGAGGACGCAGGCGGCTGGCCCGCGCGCGACACCGCGCTGCGCTTCGGGGACTATGCGCACAAGGTCGTCGAGACCTACCGCGACCGCGTGAAGATCTGGACGACGCTCAACGAGCCGTGGTGCTCGGCCTACCTCGGCTACGGCTCGGGCGTGCACGCCCCGGGACGCACCGACGGCGCGGACGCGCTCGCCGCGGTGCACCACCTCAACCTCGCGCACGGGCTCGGCGCGCAGGCCGTGCGCGACGTGCTCGGCGAGGCCGCGACGCTCTCGCTCACGCTCAACCTGCACGTCATGCGCCCCGACGACCCGAGCTCGCCGTCCGACCTCGATGCGGTGCGCAAGGCCGACGCGCTCGCGAACCGCGCGTTCCTCAACCCCGTGCTCGACGGTTTCTACCCCGAGGACCTGCTCGCCGACACCGCTTCGGTCACCGACTGGTCCTTCGTGCGCGACGGTGACCTCGAGATCACCCACTCCGGGCTCGACGTGCTCGGCGTGAACTTCTACTCGACGCAGCGCGTCACGAAGTTCACGGGCGACCACCCGCGCTCGATGGCCGACGGGCACGGTGCGTCGACCCACTCGGCGTGGCCCGGTGCGGACGACGTCGAGTTCCTCCCGCAGCCCGGCCCGTACACCGAGATGGGATGGAACATCGACCCGAGCGGCATGACCGAGCTGCTCCTCGACCTGCACCACACCTACCCCGAGCTGCCGCTCATGATCACCGAGAACGGCGCGGCCTTCCCCGACGCTGTGATCGTCGACGAAGGCCGGGTGCGCGACACCGACCGGGTCTCCTACCTCTACCGGCACCTCGACGCGGTCGGGGACGCGATGGACGCGGGCGCGGACGTGCGCGGGTACTTCGTGTGGTCGCTCATGGACAACTTCGAGTGGGGCTACGGCTTCTCCAAGCGCTTCGGCATCGTGCGGATCGACTACGACACGCTCGAGCGGCACTGGAAGGACTCGGCCTACTGGTACCGCGAGCTGACCCGCACGCACACCCTCCCCGCGGTCGAGAGCGCCTCCGACCTAGGCTGAGCCCATGGCTCGACGTCGTTCTCGCAAGCGCCCCTACGGGCAGGAGCATCCCGAGCTCGACATCGAGCGGGCCCGCGGCGGACGCTACGTCGAGGAGGGGCACGACGGGACCTGGACGGTCCAGCGTGTGCGCAGCGCCCAGAAGTCCTACACGTGCCCGGGCTGCCACCAGGTGATCGGACCGGGGACCGCGCACGTGGTCGCGATCGCGCAGGACACCTTCTTCGGTGCCCAGGCGGAGATCGAGGATCGGCGGCACTGGCACTCGGCGTGCTGGAGCGCGCGGGGCAGGCGCCGGTGACGCCGCGCACGGTCGCGTTCGCGCCGACCCTCCCGCGCGTCGTCGCGACCGACCTCGACGGCACGCTGCTGCGCTCGGACGGGACGATCTCGGCGCGCACGGCCCGGACCGTCGTCGCGCTCGAGGAGGCGGGCGTCGACGTCGTCTTCGTCACGGCACGTCCGCCCGAGTGGCTCGAGCCGCTCGCGGACGCGGTCGGCGGGCACGGGGCGGTCATCTGCGCGAACGGGGCGTTCGTCTACGACGTGCCGAGCAGGTCGATCCTCTCCTCGCACGTGCTCGACCCGGGCTTCGTCGCGGGGCTCGCGGCCGAGCTGCGTGGCACGCTCCCGGCCGCAGCACTCGCGATCCAGGGGCCAGGAGGGCTGCTGTTCGAGTCGCACTTCTCGCTCCTGTGGCCCCCCGAGCCCACGTGGCGGTCCGCGCCGCGCGTCGAGGAGTTCCTCGACGTCCCGGTCGGCAAGCTCATGGTCCAGTGCGCACGGACCCCGGGGGACGAGCTCGTGGGGCGGGTCGAGGCGCTCCTCGCGGGACGCGCGGTCGTGTGCCACTCCGGGGCCCCGAGCCTTGCCGAGGTCTCGGCGCGCGGCGTGACCAAGGCGGCCGCGCTCGAGCGGTGGTGCACCGCGCGTGGGTATGCGAGCACGGACGTGTGGGCCTTCGGCGACATGCCCAACGACCTGCCGATGCTGCAGTGGGCGAGCAGGTCCTTCGCGGTCGCGGGGGCGCACCCCGAGGTGCTCGCCGCGGCGGACCACGTGGTCGCGAGCAACGACGACGACGGCGTCGCGCAGGTCATGGACGCGGCGCTCGCCGCCGCGCACGGCTAGTCTGCAGACGGGCCGAGAGGGAGGTGGCGGTGAGGACCGACGGACAGCTCGTGGTGCACCACGTCCGGCCTGGGTCGAACGGTCTCCCGCTCGTCCTGCTGCACGGCTTCCCGCTCGACCGGCGCATGTGGGACGACGTGATCGACCTCGTGCCTGGCTCGCGGCCGATCCTCGTGGTCGAGCTGCCCGGCTTCGGCGACTCCCCGCGCGGTCAGGACGTCGCCGAGGCGCTCGGTCTCGATCCCGAGCCCTCGCTCGAGGTGTCGGCCGCGGGGGTCGTCGCGGCGGTGCGTGCGGCGGGTTTCGAGCGCGCCGCCGTCGTCGGGCTGTCGATGGGCGGCTACGTCGCGATGGCGGTGCTCGAGGCCGAGCCGCGGTTCGTCGCAGCCCTGGGCCTGATCGACACCAAGGCGAGCGCCGACACGCCCGAGGCGCGTGCGAACAGGCTGCGGATCGCCGAGGAGGTCGAGCGCACCGAGCGTCTCGACGAGGTGCTCGGCATGCGCACCGCGTTGCTCGGCGAGACGAGCCGTGCCGCGCGTCCCGACCTCGTCGAACGGCTCGAGTCGTGGATCGGTGACCAGGGACCAGGCGCGGTCGCGTGGGCGCAACGCGCGATGGCCGCCCGCCCTGACCGCACCGAGGTGCTGCGCGGCTATGCGGGGCCGAGCCTCGTCGTTGTCGGCGCCGAGGACGAGGTCACGCCGCTCCAGGAGGCCGAGGCGATGGTCGCAGCGCTCTCGGAGCGCGGGGACAGCGAGCTCGTGGTCGTCTCGCGCGCGGGTCACATGACGACGATCGAGCGGCCCGAGACGGTCGCCTCGGTGCTCTCCTCGTTCTGGCTCCGGGCGGGCCACACGGTCTTCTGAGAGGCGGGGTCAGGCCTTGCGGGCCCGCTCGAGCGTGTTCTCGAGCGCCTCGGCGAGGTCGATCGACTCACCGTCGCGCGCACCCTTGCCGAGCACGAGGGGCGGGTCGGACGCCTCGGGACGAGCGCCGTAGAGTCGCGAGCGCAGGCCCGGTGGGACTGTCATGACGTAGAAGTTGCCCTCGGTGTCGATCGCGGACGACTCGTTGAGGCGCAGGTACCAGCCACGCAGGCCCGTACGGTAGCGGCCCCGGTCTCCCCAGCCACGCGCGTAGAGCGGGACGGGCTCGATGCCTGCGTTCGCAGCGGCCTCGAGGAACCCTGCGATGAGCCGACGGGCCTGCGCGGTCTCGGCCGCCTGGCGCTCGGCGAGCCGGCGGACCTGGCCTGCCGCGGCCTGCGAGCGTTGGTCACGCCACGTGGCGCCATCGCGTCCCATCGTCTCAGCGCTGCTCGCTCGCCTCGGCCGGCTCGGGCGTGGTCTGCTCCTCGGCGGCTGGCTCGACGGGGGAGGCGGGCTCGTGCGGGGAGGTGCCCTCGGCCGGGCCCTGCTCGGCGGGGGCCTCCTCGCCCGACGGCGCGCTCTCGGCCTCGGCGGGCTCGGGGACGTCGTCGGCGGGGGATCCCGCGGGCTGCTCGGCCTGCGCCGCGGCGACGGCAGAGACGGGCGCTGGGCGGCCCTTGCGCGGCTTGGCGGTCGCGGCCTTGAAGTTCTCCTCGGCCTTCGAGGCACGCTCGAGGGTCGCCTTGCTCGGCACGGGGTCGTTGATGAGCAGACCGCGCAGCTCGTCGAGGTAGGCCGTGATCGACTCGCGCTGGCGGTTGAGGTCCTCGACCTGACGGGCTGCCGTGGTGCGCTCGCGCTCGGCCTCGTTCATCGCCTCGGAGAGCGTCTTCTCGGCGTGCTCGCGCGCTTCCGCGACGACGCGGTCGGCGTTGCGGCGAGCGTTCGAGAGCAGCTCCTTGGCTTGGTCCTCGGCGTCCCGGCGCACCTGCTCGGCACGCTCGAGAGCCTTCGTGACACGCGCCTCGGCCTCCGCGGCGTGCTGCTCGGCGTCCGCGACGAGCTTCTCGGTCTCGGCGCGCGCGGCCTCGTGCCGCTCGGTGTCGGCGCGCTCGGCCTCCTCGCGGCGACTGGCGATCTCGACCTCGGCGTCGGCAAGCGCACGGCGGGCCTGCTCGCGCAGCGTCTCGGCCTCCGAGCGGGCCGCCGCAAGCAGCTCGCTCGACTCGCGCTGGGACTGCGTCGTGAGGCGCTCGACCTCGAGGCGGGTGCGCTCGCGCAGCTCGTTCGTCTCGCGCTCGGCGGCCTCGCGCAGCTCGTTCGTCTCGCGCTCGGCGGCCTCGCGCAGCTCGTTCGTCTCGCGCTCGGCCGTCTCGCGCAGGTGCGCGACCTCGCTGCGGGCCGTCGCGCGCAGCTCGTTGGTCTCGCGCTCGGCACTCTGCCGCAGCGCGGACGCGTACTCCTCGGCCTCGCGGCGCAGCTCGGTGACCTCGGTCTCGGCGGTCGCGCGCAGGGCAGCGATCTCCTCCTCGGCCTGCGCGCGCGCCTCGGTCGTCTCGCGCTCAGCCGTCGCGCGGACGAAGGCCGCGTACTTGTCCGCCTCGGTGCGCAGGTTCTGCGTCTCGGCCGCGACGCGCTGCTCGAGCGCGTTCGCATCGCGCTCGGAGTCCCGGCGGACCTTCTCGGCGTGCTCCTCGGCCTGCGTGCGCAGCGTCGTGACCTCGGACTCGACCGTGCGGCGCAGGTCGGTCGCGTACGCCTCGGCCTCCGAGCGCAGTCGTGAGGCGGTCTCCTCGGCCTCCGAGCGCAGTGCCGCGGTCTCCTGCGCGGTGCGCTGGCGCAGCTCGGTCGTCTCGGCGTCGGCCGCCTGGCGCAGGTCGGTCGCGTAGCGCTCGGCCTCCTCGCGCTGCGCGGCAGTCTCGGCCTCGGTGCGCTGGCGCAGCTCGGTCGTCTCACGCTCGGTCGTCACGCGCAGCTCGGTCGTCTCCCGCTCGACGGTCGCGCGCAGTGTCGCGAGCTCGCGCTCGAGGCTCGAACGGCGCTCGGACTCCTCGGTCGTGATCGCGCTGTGGATACGAGCGGCCTCGCGCTCGGCCGAGCCTACGAGCTCCTCGGCGCGACGCTGCGCCGCGGACAGGGCGCTCTCGGCCTCCGCGGCGGCGGTTGCCCGGACCTCGTCCGCCTCGCGGCGTGCGGTCGCAAGCATCTCGGCGACCTCGTTCTCGGCCCTGGCCCGGAGCTGGCCCGCGGCGAGCTTCGCGCGTGCGAGAGTGTCGGAGGCCTGGGCGTTCGCCTGGGCGACGACGTCGCTCGACTGCTCCTCGGCGCTGCGCAGGAGCTGCTCGATGCGCGAGCCGAGCCCCGAGTACGTCGGCCGCTCGGCCTCCCGCAGCTGGCGGTGCGCCTCGGAGAGCTCGCCCGCGATCTGCATGGTCTTCGCGTCGAGCTGCTCGACCTGGGCGCGGGCCTCGGCGAGCGCCTGCTCGAGCGAGGCGACGTGCGAGTCGACGTGGGACTTGTCGTACCCGCGCATGACGGTCGGGAACTGCACGCGCTCGTCGGACACTCGTTCTCCTCCAGTTGCAGGCCGTGCGCAGGTCGACGCGGTGCCTCCGGGGCGTCCGGCCCACCACGCCGGTCCGCTGACGGTGGTCAGGATATCGACCAAACGGTCAGAATGCGTCGTGCTCTGCTTATCCTAGGACGCTGGACGTGAAGGGAACTGCGTGCATCTGCGTCTCACCGGGGCCGTGCTGGTCCTCCTCGGACTCGTCGCCGCCGGGAGCGGCGTCGCGTCGGCGACCCTGTGGCGTCCCGCGGACCACGTCCAGGCCGAGGCGATCGCGGCGGGAGCCACGACCCTGCTCGTGACCGAACCGGGCGTGCTTGAGCTCGTCGACGACACCGTGACCGTACGCGCGAGCGCCCCCGCGGGCAGCACGGTCGTGCTCGCGGTGGGCCGGGAGGCCGACGTGCGTGCGTGGGTCGGGCTCGACCCGCACACGCGTGTCACGGGCCTTGCGGACGCCTCGACGCTCGCGGCCGAGCCCGGCCAACCGGTCGCCCCGCCCGTCGAGACCCCGCCCGCCGACGACGCCTCGCCCGAGCCGACCGACGACGCCTCGCCCGAGCCGACCGACGACGCGAGCCCCGAGACCACGGACGACGCCTCGCCCGAGCCGACCGACGACGCGAGCCCCGAGACCACGGACGACGCCTCGCCCGAGACCACCGACGACGCACCGTCGTCGACCGCGGTCGAGGACCCCGAGGCCACGGCGCCCGACCCCTCGGGCTCGGACATGTGGCTCGTCGAGACGAGCGGCGAGGGCTCGGCCGAGCTCAGCTGGACCCGAGAGCCCGGCCGCTTCTCGCTCCTCGTCGCGTCGACCGGCCCCGAGGCGGGTCCGCCGACGCTCGAGCTCACCTGGCCGCGCGAGGTCGCGACCCCGTGGCTCTGGCCGGGCGTCTGGACGGGTGTCGTCCTCGCGCTCGCAGGCGTCGCGCTCCTCGTGCTCGGGTGGACGCGCTCGCGGCGGAGGGACACCTGGACCGAGGTCGCCGAGCCCGAGCCTGCGGTCGAGGTCCCCACGGGCCCGCTCACGCGCCGTCAGCTGCGCGAGCTCGAGGCGGCCCGTGCGTCCCGTGCTCCCGCGACCCGTCGACGGCGCCGGGAGGCATCGGCTCCCACCGGGGTGTCCCCGAGCGCGGCCTCGCCCGCTGCGCCCGCGGGCGGGGAGCCGACGCAGCCGTTCGTGGCCGCTCCCACCCTCCCGCCGGCGCGAGAGGCTCCCACGGCAAGCCCTTCGACCTCGAGCCGGCCGTCGAACGTCCCGCCCTCGGGTGGTCCCGGCCAGGAAGGTCCCACCCCGGAGCATCTCGCCCCGGAGCGTCCTGCCCAGGACGCGTCTGGTCCGCAGGCTCAGGTGCCAGGCGCGCCCCACGCAGCTGCTCCGGACGCTCCCGCTCGGCCGGTGCCCGAGCTGCCGAGCCGTGAGGACACTGACGCGGACGCCGCGCCCTTCGTGCCGACCTTTGAGCCACGTCCAACCGGGGAAGGCGTCGCGCACGTCCCGGCGAGGCCCCCGGCGGACGGTGGGCAGCCCTCCTCGCGCTGGCCCTCCGTGAGCGCGGGCCCGCTCGACACCGGGTCGGGCACGCCCGCGCCCACACCAAGCCCGCGCTCGGGCGCCGCGCCGCCCGAACGTCCCGAGCCTGCGGGCACGCCCGCGCACGAGACCGACCCTGCGACGGCGTCGCGGGCACGCCTGCGCTCGCGGACGGGGAAGTTCTTCCAGCGCCGCCGCGAGCAGCCGACAGCCCTGCCCGCGGCGCCCGCAGCGCCTCCTGAGCCCGTCGCGCCCCAGGCCGAGGCCGAACAACCAGCCCCCGCGCAGCACCCCACGACGTGGGACGCGGGACGGCCCGTCGGTTCGCCCCCGCCGTCGTCCGCCTCCCCCGCACGGGACGCCTCTGCGGACGCGTGGCGAGCCCGGTGGGGCTTCGTCGAGGTGCCGACCGAGGACGACGAGCAGGACGGAGGGACCGCATGACTCGCAGGGCCACGCTCGCACTCGCAACGACCCTCCTGCTCGCGGGGTGCGCGACCCCGCTTCCGGTCCCCAGCCCCGACCCGGTCCCCGCGGTCCCACCCCCGACCCTGACTGCCGAGCAGGTGCGCGCGGTGCTCGGGGACGTCGGCGCGGTGCTCGAGGAGGCCGACGGCGAGCTCGACGAGAAGATCCTCGCGCGGCGCGTCACGGGACCGGCGCTCACGATCCGCACCGCGGAGTACACGGTCAACCGTGCGCTCGAGGACGACGCCGAGCTCGTCACCGTCCCCACGACGGACAGCACGATCGTCGTCCCCACGACCGAGACCTGGCCGCGCTCGGTGCTCGTCGTGACCGAGCAGCCCGAGGACCTGCAGAGCCCGCGGCTGCTTGTGCTCACCCAGCAGACCCCGCGGGACGACTACCTGCTCACCTCGTGGAGCCGCCTGTTGCCCGACCGCCAGGTGCCCCCGACCTTCGTGCCCGAGGTCGGCAGCGTCCCGCTGCCGCTCGATGCCGAGGGCCTCGTCGCGACACCGGCCGAGGTCGGCGAGATGTACGCCGACGTCATCAAGGACGGCGACGACTCGCCGCACGCCGTGCTCTTCGGCGAGGACGTGTTCCGCGAGCGGCTCGCGCTCGTGCGCGAGCAGTACGAGAAGATCGCCGAGCAGGCGGGCGGGAGGTTCACCGAGCGCTACACCCCCGAGGTCGAGCAGACCGTGGCCGTGTCGACCGCGGACGGCGGCGCGATCGTCGTCGTGCCGTTCACCTCCCGGACGCGGATCACGACCGACGAGCGCGAGCTCTCGCTCGGGCGGGCCGAGCGCGCGCTGCTCGGCAAGCGCACGGTCGGCAAGCGTGCGACGTTCACGTGGACGGGAGTCGTGACCTTCGTCGTCCCGCCCGAAGGGTCCACCGACCCGATCACCGTCCTGGCCGCCGAGCACGTCCGCACGGACGTCACTGGCACGTAGGAGGATTTGGATGAGCCAGCCCAGCCAGCCCGAGCGCATCGAGATGCGCGGAGCAGTCGACCTGTCCGGTCTCGCGCGGTCCGCGGGACCCGCCCCGGGCGAGCCCGGCGGGATCCCCGCACCTGGCCCCTACACGGTCGACGCGGACACCGCCTCGTTCGGCGAGCTCGTCCAGGCCTCGACGCAGTACCCCGTCCTCGTCGTGCTGTGGGCACAGTGGAGCGAGGTGTCGACAACGCTTCTGCGCGACCTCGGGACGCTCGCGGAGGAGTCCGCGGGGGCCTTCCTGCTCGCGCGCATCGACGCCGAGGCCAACCCGCAGGTCGCCCAGGCGTTCCGCGCGCAGAGCGTCCCGACGACGGTCGCGCTGCTCGGTGGGCAACCCCTCCCGCTCTTCGAGGGCGGGGTGCCGATCGATCAGCTGCGCGGCCTCGTCGCCCAGATCAAGGAGGCCGCGGCGGCGAACCAGATCACGGGCCTGGCTCCCGCGGGCCCGGGCGAGCAGGGGGCCGCGGCGCAGCCCGAGGAGCCGCCCCTGCCCCCGCTGCACCAGGAGGCCTACGACGCGATCGAGCGCGACGACCTGCCCGCCGCGGTCGCTGCGTACACCAAGGCGCTCGAGGAGAACCCGCGCGACGAGGACGCACGGGCCGGGCTCGCGCAGGTGCGCCTGCTCGAGCGGCTGCGCGGCACGGACCCGCAGGCCGTCCGCAGGGCTGCGGCGGAGGCCCCCCAGGATGTCGACGCGCAGCTCGCGGTCGCCGACCTCGACGTCGCGACGGGTGCGGTCGAGGACGGATTCGCGCGGCTCGTCGACCTCGTGCGGGCGACGGCGGGCGAGGAGCGTGACCGCGTGCGTGCCCACCTGCTCGAGCTGTTCGAGGTGGTCGGCGGGGAGGACGAGCGCGTCGTCGCCGCCCGTCGGGCTCTCGCCGCGGCGCTCTACTGAGGCACGGAGCCGGCCGGGCCGAGCCTCAGCCCGGTGTGAGGAACAAGGTGCCGAGCGGGGGGACCCGCAGCGTGACCGAGGCGGGACGTCCCTTGTGGGGGACCTCCTCCGCGACGACCTTCCCGAGGTTCCCCACGCCGCTCCCGCCGTACACCTCGGCATCGGTGTTGACCGCCTCGCGCCACTCGCCCGCGCGGGGGAGCGCGAGGCGGTAGCCCTCGTGCGGGACGCCCGCGAAGTTCACGACGACCGCGACGAGCGAACCGTCGTCTCCCTTGCGCAGGAAGCTCAGCACGTTGAGGTCGGCCTCGCCCGAGTCGATCCACTCGAAGCCCTCGGGCACGTGGTCGAGCGACCACATGGCCCGGTGCTCACGGTAGAACGCGTTGAGGTCGGTCACGAGCCGGTGCACGCCCGCGTGCGCGGGGTCGTCGAGCAGGTGCCACGGGAGCGACCCGCCCTCGGCCCACTCGGTGTCCTGAGCGAGCTCGGCGCCCATGAACAGCAGCTGCTTGCCCGGGTGGGACCACTGGTAGGCGAGCAGGTTGCGCAGCCCTGCGAGCTGCTGCCAGCGGTCACCCGGCTGCTTCGTCAGGAGCGAGCCCTTGCCGTGCACGACCTCGTCGTGGCTGAGCGGGAGGACGAACTGCTCGGAGAAGGCGTACACGAGCGAGAACGTCACCTCATGGTGGTGGTAGCGCCGGTTGACGGGCTCCTCCGCGAGGTAGCGCAGGGTGTCGTTCATCCAGCCCATGTTCCACTTGAGCCCGAAGCCGAGCCCGCCCGCGTCGGTGGGCGCCGTGACCCCGGGCCACGCGGTCGACTCCTCGGCGATCATGACGATCCCGGGGCAGCGCCGGTACGCGGTCGCGTTGGCCTCCTGGAGGAAGCCGATCGCCTCGAGGTTCTCCCGGCCCCCGTACTTGTTGGGCCGCCACTGGCCCGCGGTGCGCGAGTAGTCGAGGTAGAGCATCGAGGCGACCGCGTCGACGCGCAGCCCGTCGAGGTGGAACTCCTCGAGCCAGTACACGGCGTTCGCGACGAGGAAGTTGCGCACCTCGTTGCGCCCGAAGTCGAACACGAAGGTGCCCCAGTCGGGCTGCTCGCCGCGCAGCGGGTCAGGGTGCTCGTAGAGCGGTGTGCCGTCGAAGCGGCCGAGCGCCCACTCGTCCTTCGGGAAGTGCGCGGGGACCCAGTCGAGGATCACGCCGATCCCAGCCTGGTGGAGCCGGTCGACGAGGTAGCGGAAGTCGTCGGGGTGGCCGAACCGCGACGTCGGGGCGTAGTAGCTCGAGACCTGGTAGCCCCACGAGCCGCCGAAGGGGTGCTCGGCGACGGGCATGAGCTCGACGTGCGTGAAGCCGAGCCGCCCGACGTGCTCGGCGAGCTGGTCGGCCATCTCGCGGTAGCCCAGGCCGGGCCGCCACGAGCCGAGGTGCACCTCGTAGACGCTCATGGGGCCCTGGTGCGGGTCGGTCGAGGCACGGCGCGCGAGCCACGCCTCGTCCCCCCAGGTGTAGCTCGACTCGACGACGACGCTCCCGGTCGCGGGCGGCACCTCGGTCCCGCGCGCGAGGGGGTCGGCCTTCTGCCGCCACGAGCCGTCGCGCCCGAGGATCTCGAACTTGTAGCGCGCCCCGCCCGTGACGCCCGGGACGAACAGCTCCCACACGCCCGAGGTGCCCAGGGCACGCATCGCGTGCGAGGCGCCCTGCCAGTGGTTGAAGTCGCCCACGACGCGCACCGCGCGCGCGTTGGGCGCCCAGACCGCGAAGGACGTGCCGCGCACCGCGCCGAGCACCGAGTCGAACGAGCGCACGTTGGCGCCGAGCACGGTCCACAGCTGCTCGTGGCGGCCCTCGGCGATCAGGTGCAGGTCGAGCGCGCCGACCGTGGGCCAGAAGCGGTAGGGGTCGTCGAGGGTCGTCACGGTGTCGCCGTAGCGGGCGACGACGCGGTAGTCCGGCACGGTTCCTGCGGGCAGCACGGCGCTCCAGATCCCGCCGTGCACGTGCTCGGCGGGGTGCTCGCCGTCGGGCGTGCGGATCGTCACTGCGTCCGCGAGTGGTCGCAGCGTGCGCACGACGACGCCGTCGGTGCCGGGGTGCGGACCGAGGATCGTGTGCGGGTCGTCGTGGGTCCCGGCCGCGACCGCGGCGAGCTCGTCGGGGTGGGGCTGGGCCGTCATGCTCCTACTCTTCCACCACCGGCCGCGCTCGGGGAGCCGACGAGCCGGTGCAGGGCACGGGTCGGGATGGCTGCCCACGCAGGTCGGTTCTGGGTCTCGTAGACGACCTCGTAGAGGGCCTTGTCGACCTCGAAGGCGCGCAGCACGAGCGCCGCGGTCGGGCTCGCGGCCTCGGGTGAGGCGGCGCGGTAGGCCTCGAGGAAGGCCTCGCGCGCCGTCGTCGTCCAGCTCTCGTCTGCCCCGGCGCGCGCCGCGGCGTAGTCGAAGGAACGCAGGACGCCTGCGACGTCGCGCAGCGCGAGGTCGGGCTGGGCGCGGGCGGGGAGGGGCACGAGCGGCTCGCCCTCGAAGTCGAGCACGAACCACTCGGCCCCCGCGTGCAGGAGCTGGCCGAGGTGCAGGTCGCCGTGGATGCGCTGGAGGGCGGGCAGGTCTGCCAGGCCCGTGAGCCGGTCGACGAGCGCGCTGACCGGCTCGTGCCAGGCCGCGAGGGCGGGGACCTCGTGGATCGCCCACTCGAGGCGCTCGTGCAGGTGGCCCGTGAGCTCGTCGTCGCGCACGCTCCGCCCGCCCGTGGGCAGGGCCTGGGCGAGCGCCTCGTGCAGCTCGGCGAGGACCACGCCGAGCTCACGCGCGAGCACCGCGAAGGACTCGCCCCGCTCGGCCATCGCGCACGCGAGCTCGAAGCCGTCCTCGGCGCCGGGGACGAAGGCGGACAGCACCCCGAGCTGGGCGAACACCTCTCCGCGCGTGGGGGCCGACGGCGCGGTGGGGCCGGCCTGGTCGGCCGGCTCACCGTGCAGGGCAGGGGCGTCGAGCGCCGCGAGGGTCTCGCGCACGGCCTCGCTCGTGGTGTCGATCGCCCAGCGGCGCTCGAGCCACGCGATCGGCGCCGGGACATGGGCGAAGCCGGCGCGGGCGAGCGCGGCGGGCACGTCGACGTCGGGGTTGCGCCCCGGCCAGACCCCCCGGAAGACCTTGAGGATCCCCCCGGTGCGACCGGGCACGGCCGCGGGCACGATCACCGAGGTGTTCGACTGCTCGCCCGAGACGATGCGAGCTGCGCCGGGGTCGAGCTCGTCGGCCCGGGCGACACCGGCCGGCACGGGCGGGGCGTGCTCACCGGCCTCGGCCGCGGCGAGCCAGGCACGGACGAACGCGGGGTCGGCGGGGCCGTCGAGCACGTGCCACGTGCCGAGCGTCCCGAGAGGGGTCGCCGGCGTCGGGGACCCGACCGGGCGCAGGGCGAGCGGGACCTGGAGCCACGGGGGTCGCGGCTCGGGGCCCGTGCCGAGCAGGAGGACGGGCAGGCGTGCCTCGCCCGCGGGGTCGACGAGCTCGAAGGACTCGACGACCACGAGCCGGCCGGTGTCCTGGTGCTCGTGGAACCAGCGCTGGGCGGGCAGCCACGGCGTGAGCGTGCGGAGCAGCTCCTCGGTCGTGACAGGGGCCTCGCTCATACGTCCAGCATCGCAGCAGCCCACGCGCTCGGCACCTAGAGGAGGTGACGCGGGGCTCCGGACGTCGGGTGGTCCCGGCGGGGAGCAGGTCGTCCCGCCGGGACCGTCGTCCGGAGCCCTCAGCCGTGCTCGGGTGCGGTGATCGCGAGCCAGTAGAAGTCGCGCGCGCCCATCGTCAGGGTCAACGTGCCGTCGTCGGCGACGTCGGGGAACCCTGCACCGCCGAACACGTCCGTCACGGTGCTGTGGGCGTGCGCGGGCAGCGAGAGCGTCGCGGAGCGTGCGGTTGCCGCGAGGTTCGCGACCACGAGGACGGTCGCGTTCGCGTTGTGGCGCAGGAAGGCGAGCACCGACTCGTTGTCGCACGCGACCGGCGAGTAGTCGCCCGTGCCGAGCACGGGGTTGCGCCGGCGCACCGTGAGCATGCCGCGCACCCAGTGCAGCAAGGACGTCGGCTGGGCGAGCTGGGCCTCGACGTTGACGTGCCCGTAGTGGTGCACGAGCGACTGGACCACGGGCAGGTGCAGCTGACCCGGGTCGGCCGTCGAGAAGCCCGTGTTGCGGTCGGGCGTCCACTGCATCGGGGTGCGCACCGAGTCGCGGTCGGGCAGCCAGATGTTGTCGCCCATCCCGATCTCGTCGCCGTAGTACAGGCACGGCGACCCGGGAAGGCTCAGCAGGAGGGCGTGCGCGAGCTCGAGCTCCTTGCGCGAGTTGTCGAGCAGCGGGGCGAGTCGGCGCCGGATGCCGACGTTCGCGCGCATGCGCGGGTCGGGGGCGTACCACGTGTACATCGACGCGCGTTCCTCGGTCGAGACCATCTCGAGCGTGAGCTCGTCGTGGTTGCGCAGGAAGGTCGACCACTGGCCGCCCGCAGGGACTGCGGGGGTGTCGGCGAGGATGTCGACGATCGCGCGCGCCTTCTGGTCGCGCAGCGCGTAGAAGATGCGCGGCATGACCGGGAAGTGGAAGCACAGGTGGCACTCGGGACGCTCCTCGGTCCCGTAGTACTCGACGACGTCCTCGGGCCACTGGTTCGCCTCGGCGAGCAGGATGCGCCCCGGGAACTCCCGGTCGACCATCGCGCGCAGGTCCGCGAGCAGCTCGTGCGTGCGCGGCAAGTTCTCGCAGTTCGTGCCCTCCTCTTCGAACAGGTAGGGCACGGCGTCGAGCCGGAAGCCGTCGACGCCGAGGCGCAGCCAGAAGCGCACCGCCTCGAACATCGCCTCCTTGACCTTGGGGTTCTCGTAGTTGAGGTCCGGCTGGTGGGAGAAGAAGCGGTGCCAGAAGTACTGGCGGCGCACGGGGTCGAAGGTCCAGTTGGACGTCTCGGTGTCGACAAAGATGATCCGCGCGTCGGGGTAGCCCGTGTCGTCGTCACGCCACACGTAGAAATCCCCGTACGGTCCGTCGGGGTCCGAGCGGGAGGCCTGGAACCACGGGTGCTGGTCGCTCGTGTGGTTCATGACCATGTCGATGATGACCCGCATGCCGCGCTCGTGGCAGCGCGCGACGAGCTCGGAGAAGTCGTCGATCGTGCCGTACTGCGGGGCGACGCCCGTGAAGTCCGAGACGTCGTATAAGCCGTCACGCATCGGGGACGGGTAGAACTGAGGGAGCCACAGGCAGTCGACGCCGAGCCAGTGCAGGTAGTCGAGCCGGTCGATGATCCCGCGCAGGTCGCCCGTCCCGGTGCCCGTCGAGTCGGCGAAGGACTTCACGAGCACCTCGTAGAACACCGCGGTGCGGTACCACTCGGGGTCCTCGACGAGCCCGATCGTCTCAGGCACATCCTTGACCTCGGGCTGGCGCGGCTCGGGAAGCACGTGGAGCGGGAGCGGAGCGGTTCCGGGCCCGGTGCGGGGCTGCGAGGAGGGGTTCACGCGGACCTCACATGGATGACGTGGGCGACCTGCTCGTGCGGGTCGAGGCGGACGTAGGGGGTCGCGTCCCACGCGAAGGTCTGCCCCGAGACCTCGTCGTGGGCCGCAAAGCTCGCGTCCGGGGGGAGCCCGAGCGCGTGCAGGTCGAGGAACACCTGGCCGTCGTGCGTGTGGTGCGGGTCGAGGTTGACCACGACGATCACGGTGTCTGCCTCGCCCGTGGGGGACAGCTCGGCGGGCAGGTGGCGGGAGAAGGCGAGGATCTGGTCGCTCGTCGTGCCGTGCACCGTGAGGTTGCGCAGCTGGCGCAGGGCCGGTCGACGCCGGCGCACACCGTTGAGCACACCCAGGAGGCGCGCGATGCCGATCTCGTCGGCGCGGGACCAGTCGCGCGGCTTGTACTCGTACTTCTCGTTGTCGATCTGCTCCTCGACACCGGGGCGCGCGACGTTCTCGACGAGCTCGTAGCCCGAGTAGATGCCCCACGTCGGGGCCCCGGTCGCCGCGAGCACCGCGCGGATCGCGAAGGCCGCGACGCCACCGTGCTGCATGTACGGGGTGAGGATGTCGTGCGTCGTGGGCCAAAAGCTCGGCCGCAGGAACGAGCCGTCCTCGCCGCTGACGGTCTGCAGGTACTCGGTGAGCTCGTCCTTCGTGTTGCGCCACGTGAAGTACGTGTAGGACTGGTGGAAGCCGATCTTGGCGAGCGTGAGCATCATCGCGGGCTTCGTGAACGCCTCGGAGAGGAAGATCACCTCGGGGTGGTCGGCGTGCACGTCGGCGAGCAGGCGCTCCCAGAAGTTGAGCGGCTTGGTGTGGGGGTTGTCGACCCGGAAGGCCGTGACCCCGTGGTCGATCCACACCTCGAGCACGCGGCGCACCTCGGCGTAGATGCCCTCGGGGTCGTTGTCGAAGTTGAGGGGGTAGATGTCCTGGTACTTCTTGGGCGGGTTCTCGGCGTAGGCGATCGTGCCGTCGGCGCGGGTCGTGAACCACTCGGGGTGCTCGGTGACCCACGGGTGGTCGGGCGAGCACTGGAGCGCGAGGTCGAGAGCGACCTCGAGACCGGCCTCGCGGGCCGCGCGGACGAAGTCGTCGAAGTCCTCAAAGGTCCCCAGGCCTGGCTCGATCGCGTCGTGACCGCCCTCGGGCGAGCCGATCGCGTACGGCGAGCCGGGGTCGTGCGGGCCCGGGGTCAGGGAGTTGTTGCGGCCCTTGCGGAAGGTCGTGCCGATCGGGTGGATCGGGGTGAGGTAGACGATGTCGAAGCCCATCTCGGCGATCGCGGGCAGGCGCTTCGCAGCGTGCCTCAGCGTCCCCGAGGTCCAGCGACCCGTCCTTGGGTCACGGCGCGCGCCCTCCGAGCGGGGGAACATCTCGTACCAGGCTCCCGCGAGCGCGAGCGGGCGGCTCACGCGCAGCGGGTAGGTCGGCGAGGACGTCACGAACTCGCGCACGGGGTGCGCGTCGAGCACCGCGCGCACCTCGGCGGACAGTCCTGCGGCGAGGCGCGCCTGCGGGGGGCGGGTCGCGTCCTCGAGCGCGGCGACGGCGTCCTTGAGCACACGCCGGGCCTTCGTGGGCAGTCCCTTGCGGGCGGCCGCGGCCGTGAGCAGGCGCGCGCCCTCGACGAGCATGAGCTCGGTGTCGACCCCGGCCTCGACCTTGATCCTCGCGTCGTGCGCCCACGTGCCGTACGGATCGGACCAGCCCTCGACCCGGAAGCCCCAGTCACCCTCGGCGTCGGGGACGAGGCGTGCCTCGAAGCGGTCGAGCCCGGGAGCGATGTCGACCATGCGCGCGCTCGAGTGGTCGGTCCCGTCGGGGCGCACGAGCACCGCGGTCGCGGCGACCGCATCATGGCCCTCGCGGAACACGGTCGCGCGGACGGGGACGGCCTCGCCCACGGCCGCCTTCGCGGGCCAACGGCCCTCCTCGGTCACGGGCGAGACGTCGAGAACGGGGATGCGCCCGATGCTCCTGGCGGGCGGCGGCGTCGTCGTCACACGACGAACCTACCCAGCCCGGGGGCCTTCCGGCACATCCGTAGGCCCTGGCGCGTCGAGCTTCACCCGCGGCTTCCGAGGCAGCGCCTGCGCGCAGGCCTGCGCGCGGTGAACTTCTCGGTGCCGCCCCTCGCGCGTGGGCCTTCCGGCGGGCGGTGGCCTCGGTCGAGCGCATAGGCTGGACCGCGTGAGAGCCATCCGTCGATTCACCGTCCGCACCCTGCTTCCCGAGCCGCTCGCGGCCCTCGACGAGCTCGCGCACAACCTGCGCTGGTCGTGGCACGCCCCGACGCGCGAGCTCTTCGCGCAGATCGACCCCGAGCTGTGGCTCGAGGTGCGCCAGGACCCCGTGCGTCTCGTCGGCGCACTGAGCGTCGAGCGTCTCGCCGAGCTCGCGGCCGACGAGGCCTTCGTCGCGCGCGTCGACGCCGCCGCGGCAGACCTGCGCGCGTACGTGACCGAGCCGCGCTGGTACCAGCAGCAGCAGGGGCACCGGCCCGAGCTGCCCGCCTCGATCGCATACTTCTCGCCCGAGTTCGGGATCACGGCCGTGCTCCCGCAGTACTCGGGCGGTCTGGGCATCCTCGCGGGCGACCACCTCAAGAGTGCCTCGGACCTCGGGGTGCCGATCGTGGGTGTGGGTCTGCTCTACCACTCGGGGTACTTCAAGCAGGCGCTCACGCGCGACGGCTGGCAGGTCGAGTCCTACCCCGTGCTCGACCCCGACGAGCTTCCCCTCACGCTCCTGCGCGAGCAGGACGGCACACCGGCCCGGGTCACGCTCGACCTGCCGGGCGGGCGCACGCTCGCGGCGTACGTGTGGGTCGCGAGCGTCGGGCGCGTCCCGCTCCTGCTCCTCGACTCGGACGTGCCGGAGAACGACGAGCTTGCGCGCAAGGTGACCGACCGCCTCTACGGCGGGGGCGGGGAGCACCGCCTGCAGCAGGAGCTCTTGCTCGGGGTGGGCGGCGTGCGCGCGCTGCGTGTGTGGTCGCGGCTGACGGGCGCACCAGAGCCCGAGGTGTACCACATGAACGAGGGGCACGCGGGCTTCCTCGGGATCGAGCGGATCCGCGAGCTCATGGCCGACGCGGGCCTGAGCTTCGACGAGGCGCGCGAGGCGGTGCGCGGCGCGACCGTCTTCACGACCCACACACCCGTGCCCGCGGGCATCGACCGCTTCTCGCGCGAGCTCGTCGCGACGTACTTCCCCGCGGACGGCTCGGCTGGTGTGCCCGGCGAGGCCGTGCTCGCGCTCGGTGCGGAGGACTACCCCGAGGGCGACCCGACGGTGTTCAACATGGCGGTCATGGGGCTGCGTCTCGGGGGGCGCGCGAACGGGGTCTCGCGCCTGCACGGCGTCGTCTCGCGCGACATGTTCGCGGGGCTCTGGGAGGGCTTCGACACCCGTGAGGTGCCGATCTCCTCGATCACGAACGGCGTGCACTCCCCGACGTGGGTCGACCCGAGGTTCGCCGAGCTCGCTGCCGAGCGGCTCGGTGCCCCGGTCGGGAACGAGGAGGGCTGGCTGCGCCCCGACGCGGTGAGCGACGCCGAGCTGTGGGAGATCCGCCGCGCGATGCGCACCCGGCTCGTCGAGTACGCGCGCGAGCGCATGCGTGCCTCGTGGCGTCGGCGCGGTGCGAGCCCCGCCGAGATCACGTGGATCGACGAGGCGCTCTCGCCCGACGTGCTCACGATCGGCTTCGCGCGCCGCGTACCGACCTACAAGCGCCTCACGCTCATGCTGCGTGACGAGGAGCGGCTGCGCTCGCTCCTGCTCGACCCCGAGCGTCCCGTCCAGCTGATCGTCGCGGGCAAGTCGCACCCCGCGGACGAGCAGGGCAAGCGTCTCATCCAGCAGCTCGTGCGCTTCGCGGACGACGAGCGCGTGCGGCACCGCATCGCGTTCCTGCCCAACTACGACATCGAGATGGCCCAGCTGCTCTACCCGGGCTGCGACGTGTGGCTCAACAACCCGCTGCGCCCGCTCGAGGCGTGCGGCACCTCGGGCATGAAGTCCGCGCTCAACGGCGGCCTCAACCTGTCGATCCTCGACGGGTGGTGGGACGAGTGGTACGACGGCGAGAACGGGTGGGCGATCCCGACCGCGGACGGGGTCGAGGACCCCGACCGTCGCGACGACCTCGAGGCGGCCGCGCTCTACGAGCTCGTCGAGACGCAGGTCGCCCCGCGGTTCTACGACCGTGACGAGCGCGGGCTGCCCGTGACCTGGCTCGAGATGGTGCGCCACACGCTCGCGACGCTCGGGCCGAAGGTGCAGTCGGACCGCATGGTCACCGACTACGTCGAGGAGCTCTACGTCCCCGCGACGACCGCAGGCCGCGCGCTCGACGGCCCCGAGTACTCGGGCGCGCGCGAGCTCGCGGCGTGGAAGCGGCACGTCGGCTCGGCGTGGGCCGGGGTGCGGGTCGACCACGTCGACTCGGTGGGCCTCGGCGAGGTCGTCGAGGTCGGCTCGACGCTGCGTGTCAAGGCGTACGTCTCGCTCGGTGAGCTCTCGCCCGCCGACGTCGAGGTTCAGGTCGTCTACGGCAAGGTCTCGGACCACGACGAGCTCGACGAGTTCGCGGTCGCGCGGCTCGCGCACAGCCAGTCCTTCGAGGGCGGGCGGCACGAGTTCACGGGTGACGTGCGGCTCGAGCGCTCGGGCTCGTTCGGCTACACGGTGCGCGTCGTGCCGCACCACCCGGCCCTGACGTCCCCGGCCGAGACGGGCCTCGTCGCGAACGCCTGACTACACCGAGAGGTAGATCCGCAGCGTGAGCGGGTCGAGGGTCACCTCGTCGCCCGCCGACGGCGACTCGTTACCGTTGCCCTCCGTGGTCTCCCGGCGCTCGGGGTGCTCCCAGGTCGAGTCCCACTCGAGCTGCCAGCGTCCCGTGCCGCCTGCGGGGACTCTCACGTCGACGACCTCGAGCGCGCCGTTCGCGACGACGAGCGCGTCGCGTCCGCCGTCGGGACTCGTGCGGAGCATCTGCAGGGTGCGCACCTCGGGGTCGTGCCAGTGCTCGTGGTCGACCGGGCTCGCGTCAGCGCAGAACCACGCGAGATCGGGCTGCGCGGCCGGGTCGCCGTCGTGCGGGGCGCCGCGGAAGAAGCGTGCGGGTCGCAGCACGGGGTGCGCGGCGCGCAGCGCGACGAGGTGGCGCGTCGTCGCGAGCAGGTCGCGCTGCCACTGCTCGAGGTCCCAGTCGACCCAGCTGATCTCGTTGTCCTGCGCGTAGGCGTTGTTGTTGCCGCGCTGCGTGCGGCCGATCTCGTCGCCCGCGGTGATCATCGGGACACCTGCGGAGGTGAGCAGGGTGCCCAGGAGGTTGCGCATCGACCGGCGGCGCAGGGCGGAGACCTCGCCGCCGACCCCGCCCGGGACGAGCGGCCCCTCGATCCCGTGGTTCCACGAGCGGTTGTCGTGCGAGCCGTCGCGGTTGTCCTCGCCGTTCGCCTCGTTGCGCTTGTGCTCGTAGGTCACGAGGTCGGCGAGCGTGAAGCCGTCGTGCGCCGTGACGAAGTTGACCGAGGCGAGCGGGCTGCGCGCGAGCGGGATCTCGCCGTGCCCGAACAGGTCGACCGAGCCGGACAGCCGCGTCGCGAGCTCGGCGAGGCCGTGGCCGCGCCCGCCGTGCGACAGACGCGCGGGGTCGGCGAGCCAGAACGTGCGCACCGCGTCGCGGAAGCGGTCGTTCCACTCCGCGAAGGGCGCGGGGAAGCGCCCCGTCTGCCAGCCGCCGGGGCCGACGTCCCACGGCTCGGCGACGAGCTTCGCGGTGCGTAGCACGGGGTCGGTCTGTGCTGCGACGAGCAGGGGGTGGAAGGGGTCGAAGCCGTCGCGGCCCCGCGCGAGCGTGACCGCGAGGTCGAAGCGGAAGCCGTCGACCCCGACGTGCTCGACCCAGTAGCGCATCGAGTCGAGCGCCATGGCGATCACGTGCGGGCGGCGGAAGTCGAGAGAGTTGCCGGTCCCCGTGACGTCGGCCAGGCGTGCGGGCCACGAGCCGTCGTGGACGTAGTAGCCCGGGTTGTCGAGGCCGCGCCACGACAGGTGCGGACCATCGATGCCGCCCTCGCACGTGTGGTTGTACACGACGTCGAGCAGGACCTCGATCCCCGCGGCGTGCAGCAGGTCGACCGCGCCGCGCAGCTCGCGCAGCACACCCTCGGGGCCCCCCGCGCGTGCCTCGTCGCTCGCGTACGCGGCGTGCGGGGCGAAGAAGCCGAGCGTGTTGTAGCCCCAGTAGTTCGTGAGCCCGCGGCGGGTCAGGTGGGGCTCGGAGATGCTCGCATGGACGGGCAGCAGCTCGAGCGTCGTGACCCCGAGCCGGTGCAGGTGCTCGATCGTCGCGGGGTGCGCGAGCCCCGCGTAGGTCCCGCGCAGGTGCTCGGGCACGCCGTGCAGTCGCTTCGTGAGCCCGCGCACGTGCGCCTCGTAGACGACGGTGCGGTCCCACGGCACGAGGGGCCGGGGCGGGCGCTCGTGCTGCTCGGGCGGTGCGAGCACGACCGACAGCGGGACGCTTCCGAGCGAGTCGCGCTCGTCGGCCGGTCCGTGCGGGTCGCCGTGCCCGTCCGCGTCCGTGACATGCCCCGTGACGGGACCGTCGAGGTCGAGCCCGCCCACGACGCCGCGGGCGTACGGGTCGACGAGGATCTTCGCGGGGTTGTGCCGCAGCCCGTGCGCGGGCTCCCACGGGCCGTGCACGCGAAAGCCGTAGCGCTGGCCGGGGCGCACCCCCGCGACGTGCCCGGTCCATACCCCGAGCTCGGGGCCGTCGAGGCTGACGCGCCGCTCGGACCACCCGTGCTCGTGGTCGCCGTCGACGAGGCACAGCTCGACCGCGGTCGCGCGCGGGGCGTGCACCGCGACGTCCACGCCGTCGCCGACGACGTGGACACCGAGGGCTGGACGGGCGGCACGCACGCGGACCATTGTCGCGCACGCGACGCGGGTAGCCTTGCGAGTCGTGAAGATCGTGGTCTGCGCCAAGCACGTCCCAGACATCCAGGCCGAGCGTCGGTTCACCCCGCTCGGGCGGGTCGACCGTGACGGGGGCGACGGCACCGTCAACGAGGTCGACGAGAACGCGCTCGAGGAGGCTCGCAAGATCGCCGAGCAGCGCGGCGACGTCGAGGTCGTCGTGCTCACGATGGGGCCTGCCCAGGCGATCGACGCGGTGCGGCGCGGCCTGCAGATGGGGGCCGACCGGGGCGTGCACGTGCGTGACGACGCCCTCGCGGGCTCGGACGCCTTCGCGACCGCCCGCGTGCTCGCGGCGGCCCTGCGACGCATCGGCGAGGTCGACCTCGTGCTCCTCGGGATGGCGGCGCTCGACTCGCTCACCTCGCTCCTGCCCGCGGCGCTCGCCGAGGAGCTCGACGTTCCCGCGCTCACGATCGCCTCGCGGCTCGAGGTCGACGGCGAGCGCGTGCGTGTGCGCCGCGAGCTCGACGACGTGGTCGAGGTCCTCGAGGCGCCCGTCCCTGCGCTCGTGAGCGTCACGGACGGCATCAACACCCCTCGCTTCCCGGACTTCAAGGCGATCATGGCGGCGCGCACGAAGCCCATCGAGACGTGGTCCCTCGCGGACCTCGGCATCGCGGCCGACGAGGTCGGCGTGGCGGCGGCGCGCACTCGCGTGCTGGGCGTGGGGGAGATCCCTGCGCGCGAGCAGGAGGTCTTCGACACCGACGACGACGGCGCGGCCGGGGCACGCCTCGCCGAGCACCTCGTCGCGAAGGGACTCGCATGAGCACCGGACCCGTCCTGGCTCTTCTCGGCCGTCTTGACCAGCCGGGCGTCGAGCTGCTCACGACCGCTCGCCGGGTCGCACAGGGGCTCGGCGCACGGCTCGAGGCCGTGTGGCTCGGTCCGCTCGCCGACGACGACGTCACGGGGCTCGGTGCGTACGGCACTGAGCGCGTGCATCATCTCGCGACGGGTCGAGGCTCGTCGACCGAGCTCGCGGGGGCGATCCTGTCGCTCCCCGAGCGCCCCACCGCGGTGCTCGTCACGACGTCCTACCCCGCGCGCGAGCTCGCGGCCCGCCTCGGTGTGCGGCTCGGCGGGGGAGTGCTCGTCGACGCCGCTCAGGTCGAGGTGGTGGGCGGGCGCATCGAGGCCGAGCGGACCTCGTTCGCCGCGACGTGGGGCTCCCGCTGTGCCGTGCTCGCCGAGCCCGCGATCGTCACGGTCAAGCCGCACGCGACGTCTCCCGAGCCGGCCGCCGCGCCGTCGTCCCCCGAGGTCGTGCCGCTCGCAGCGGGGGCGTCGGACCCGCGCGTGCGCGTCGTCGAGCGCACCGAGCGGGTCGCGACGGGCCGCCCCGACCTCGCGAGCGCAGGCGTCGTGGTCGCCGGCGGGCGCGGCACGGAGGGTGACTTCTCGCTCCTCGCCGAGCTCGCCGACGAGCTCGGGGGAGCGCTCGGCGCGACCCGCGTCGCGACCGACGAGGGCTGGGTCGGCCACGAGCTCCAGGTCGGGCAGACGGGCGTCACGGTCAATCCCGTGCTCTACATCGGGGCGGGGGTCTCGGGCGCGGTGCACCACGTGGGTGGGATGCGCGCGGCGCAGCACGTCGTCGCGATCAACACCGACCCGGACGCCCCGCTCGTGCAGATCGCCGACTACGCGGTGATCGGTGACCTGTTCGAGGTCGTGCGGGCGATGATCGATCGCTTGCGCGAGCTGCGTTGAGTCACTCGCCCGCGAGCTCGCGCAGCCACGCGACGGCCGTGTAGGCCTGCGCCCGCTGGAAGGCGCGCAGGTTCGGCAGCCCGGGCGGGTCGGGCTGGAGGCAGTGCCACGTGAAGAACCCGGTCACGGCCGCGACGAGCGCGAGCTGGTCGTCGGTCGAGAGCCCCTCGGACAGCGGGCTCGCGTCGAACAGCGCGCGTGCCGCGCCGCCGCCTTGCATCGTGACCGAGGGCAGCATGCACACGAGGTCGAGCCACGGGGCGCCGACGCCCGCGTGCGGCCAGTCGACGAGCCACAGGCGCTCGGTGTCGAGGATGACGTTGTCGGCGCGCAGGTCGCCGTGCACGAGCCGGTCGCCCGCGGCGAGCGGGGGAGCCGCGCGCTCCCACGCGACGAGCCGCTCGAGGTTGCGGTGCGCCCACTCCCCGATCCCGCCCGCGCGCTCGGCGACGCGCGCCCGCTCGTGGGCCGTCAGGGTCGCGAAGGACCGCCAGCCGGTCATCGAGCTCGCCCACGCCTCGGCCTGGTCGGGCAAGGTGTGCCCCGCCAGCGGGCGGGTGCGCGAGAGCTCGCCGACCGCGGCGAGGACGCGCTCGAGGTCCTCGCGGCGCCACGGCAGCTCGGGCGAGCGCCCGACGACGGCCTCGAAGCCCAGGACGACCCACTCGCCGTCGTCGTGCGACCACAGCAGGCGTGGCGCCGGCACGGACCCGGGGATCGCGCTCGCGGCGCGGATCTCCTGGCGGGCGAGCTCGGGGGAGTGCGAGTTCTGGGCGGGGGAGACCGCCTTGACGAACACCTGACGGCCGTCGACGAGCTCGAGCACGGCCGCGAAGCCGGGTGTGAAGCCGCTCGTGGCCATGACCTCGGCGCCGACCGGGGCGCCCGCGAGGCTCGCGATCCGGTCGCGCACGTGCCGGGGCAGGTCACGCCAGCTCAGGCGCGTTCCGGAGAAGGCAGGGGGCGCGCCACCGGGCTCGGGGGAGGGTTCGGTGGGCAGCACGGGACCATCGTGCCAGGAAGGGCTGCACGTGACCGGGCGATCTCACCAGATCTCCCCTGTTTCGTCCCACTCTGCACCGGGCACGGTGGCGAGCCTCACGCTCCTAGACTGGTCGACCATGACGACCTACCTCGACCACGCGGCGACGACGCCGATGCGGGCCGAGGCGATCGAGGCGCTCGTCGCGGCGCTCGGCGAGACCGGCAACGCCTCCTCCTTGCACGGACCGGGCAGGGCCGCGCGGCGCGCGCTCGAGGAGGCGCGCGAGCAGCTCGCGGCGGCGCTCGGTGCGCGGCCGAGCGAGGTCGTGTGGACCGCGGGCGGCACCGAGGCCGACAACCTCGCGATCAAGGGTCTGTTCTGGGCGCGGCGTGCCCACGACCTCGCGCGCCGGCGGATCCTCGTCTCGGCGGTCGAGCACCACGCCGTGCTCGACCCCGCGTTCTGGCTCGCGGAGCACGCGGGTGCGCAGGTCGTGCTGCTCGACGTCGACGCTCACGGGCGTCTCGACGTCGCGGCGCTGCACGCCGAGCTCGAGGCGCACGCCCACGAGGTCGCGCTCGTGTCGGTCATGTGGGCGAACAACGAGGTCGGCACGCTCGAGCCGGTCGAGGAGGTCGTCGCGGCCGCGCACCGCTACGGCGTGCCCGTGCACGCCGACGCGGTCCAGGCGCTCGGCCAGGTCCCGCTCGACTTCGCCGCGAGCGGCCTCGACGCGATGACGGTCTCGGGGCACAAGATCGGCGGGCCGCACGGTGTCGGGGCGCTCCTTGCGCGCCGCGAGCTCGAGCTCACGCCCGTGCTGCACGGGGGCGGGCAGGAGCGCGGGGTGCGCTCGGGGACGCTCGACGTGCCCGTCGCGCGGTCCTTCGCGGTCGCTGCGGAGCTCGCGGCGGCCGAGCAGCCCCAGTTCGCGGCACGTGTCGGTGCGCTGCGCGACTCGCTCGTGGTCGCGGTGCGCGAGGTCGTCCCCGACGCGGTGCTGCGCGGGCCCGAGGTGGGGCAGGGCGCGGCAGGTGCCCAGGACGCCGTCGTCGGCGTCGAGGCCCTCGACCGGCTCCCTGCGAACGCCTTGTTCACCTTCCCGGGCTGTGAGGGCGACTCGCTGCTGTACCTGCTCGACGCGGCCGGTGTCGCGTGCTCGACCGGCTCGGCGTGCCAGGCGGGCGTGCCCCAGCCCTCGCACGTCCTGCTCGCGATGGGCGTGCCCGAGGCCGAGGCGCGCGGTGCGCTGCGCTTCTCGCTCGGACGCACGAGCACGCCCGAGGACGTCGCGATGCTCGCGGAGGCCTTGCCCGAGGCGGTCGAGCGGGCCCGGGCGGCGGGACTCGCGTCCGCGTGAGAGCGCGTTCACGCTAGAGTCTGGCCCGAATCGCACCTTCGTCGGGAGCCACAACGATGTCGCGCACGCCCGCCAGACTCCTTGCCGCCCTCACCGTCGTCGTCCTTGGCGCGGGCGTAGCCCTGTGGTGGGCGAACCGCGACGCCGGTCCCGGGGACGAGTTCGTCACGGTGCACGGGACCGAGCTGCGCCTCGGGGGAGAGCGCTTCCGTGCGGCGGGTGCGAACAGCTATTGGCCCGCGTTCGCCGACCCCCTCGTGACCGACGCGATCTTCCAGGCCGCGGCGGACAACGACCTCGCCGTGATGCGCATGTGGGCCTTCAACGACATCGGCGACCCGGCCGACCCGACCACGAGCCTCGACCCGCAGAACACCACTACCTACTTCCAGTACTGGGACGGGGAGAAGCCCGCGCTGAACGAGGGCGAGAACGGCCTGGTCAAGCTCGACTACGCGATCGCCTCGGCCAAGGAGCGCGGCATCCGGCTCGTGCTGCCCTTCGTCAACAACTGGGGACCGTTCGGCGGGATGGGCCAGTACGTGCGGTGGGCCGGCCTCGACGACCACGGGGCGTTCTACACCGACCCGCAGATCCGGCAGTGGTTCAAGGACTGGATGACCGCCCTGCTCAACCGCACCAACACCTACACGGGCGTGAAGTACAAGGACGAGCCGACGATCGCGATCTGGGAGCTCGCGAACGAGCCGCGCTGCGAAGGCGTCCCGCAGCTGCCGTCGAAGGACTGCTCGAGCGAGACGATCGTCGCGTGGGTCGCCGAGATGGCCGCGCACTTCAAGTCGATCGACTCCAAGCACGTCCTGGGGCTCGGCGACGAGGGCTTCATGTGCTCGCAGGACACGGGGCACTGGGCGTACACGTGCTCGACCGGTCAGGACTCGCTCGCGTTCGCCCAGCTCGACGACATCGACATCGTGGGCCTGCACGTCTATCCCGACCACTGGGACACCGACGTCGAGTGGTCGCGTGAGTGGATCCTCGACCACGTCGCGATCGCCGAGCAGGTCGGCAAGCCGATCTTCATCGGCGAGTACGGCTGGCGCGGGGCGGCCCCGCGCAACGTCGTGTTCGACGAGTGGGTCGGCGCGTTCGAGGAGGCGGGCGGCGACCTCGCGCTGCTGTGGTGGATGCAGCCGCGCAACGAGTTCTCGACCCCTCCGGACTCCGACGGCTTCACCGTCTACTGCCCGTCCGCGGTGTGCACCCAGACCTCGCAGCGTTCGCGCGGGATGCGCACGGGCGAGCGCGACTTCCCACCCGTCGCCGAGGTCGACCTCGTCATGGCTCGTTCGGGCGAGACCTCGACCTTCGACCTGCTCGCGAACGACGTCTCGGTCTACGGCGAGATCGACCCGGGCAGCGTCGACCTCGACCCGCAGGCGGACGGCGTGCAGACCTCGCTCGCGATCCCCGCGGGTGAGCTGAGCGTCGCGGACGGGGTCGTCACGGTCGTCGCGGCCGAGGGCTTCACGGGACGCGTCGAG
The DNA here is from genome assembly GCA_029267995.1 of Micrococcales bacterium. Taxonomy (GTDB): domain Bacteria; phylum Actinomycetota; class Actinomycetes; order Actinomycetales; family Cellulomonadaceae; genus JAAYZM01. The sequence continues at coordinate 5,785 of JAJUHG010000002.1, read as the reverse complement.
CTCGCCTACACGGTCACGGACACCGAGGGCCGGGTCAGCCCGCCGACGACGTTCGTGCTCCAGGTGAGCGCGCCCGACTGACCCCTGGCCCGCACGGTGGGCCGTGCGCGGGACGTAACCTGGTGGCCATGCGCGTCCTGGCAGCTCTCTCCGGTGGGGTCGACTCCGCCGTGGCCGCCGCGCGCGCGGTCGAGGCGGGGCACGACGTCGTCGGCGTGCACATGGCGCTCTCGCGCAACCGCGACCAGTTCCGCACGGGCTCGCGCGGCTGCTGCTCGATCGAGGACGCGGGCGACGCACGTCGCGCGGCCGACGTGCTCGGCATCCCGTACTACGTGTGGGACCTGTCGGAGAAGTTCGAGCAGACGGTCGTCGCGGACTTCCTGTCCGAGTACGCCGCGGGCCGCACCCCGAACCCGTGCGTGCGCTGCAACGAGCACATCAAGTTCGCGACCCTGCTCGACAAGGCCCTCGCGCTCGGCTTCGACGCGGTGTGCACGGGCCACTACGCGCGCATCGTGACCCACGAGGACGGCTCGCGCGAGCTGCACCGCGCGGTCGATGCCGCGAAGGACCAGTCCTACGTGCTCGCGGTCATGGGTCCCGAGCGTCTCGCGCGCTCGATGTTCCCGCTCGGGGACGTCGCCTCGAAGGACGAGGTGCGCGCCGAGGCCGCCGCGCGCGGGCTCTCGGTGAGCAGCAAGCCGGACTCCTACGACATCTGCTTCGTCGCCGACGGCGACATGAAGGGTTTCCTGCGCGAGCGGCTCGGCTCGCAGCCCGGACCGATCGTCGACACCTCGGGCGAGGTGCTCGGCGAGCACGACGGCGCGTACGCGTACACCGTGGGTCAGCGCCGCGGGCTCGCGATCGGCCGTCCCGCACCGGACGGGCAGCCGCGGTACGTGCTGTCGATCGAGCCCGTGCGCAACACGGTCGTGGTCGGCTCGCGCACCGAGCTCGCGGTCGACGTCGTCGAGGGGCACGAGTGCGTGTGGTTCACGCAGGTCCCCGCGCCCGACGACGACGTCGAGGTCCAGGTCCGCGCGCACGGCACGCCGGTCGCGGCTCGCGTCGAGCATGGCGACGCCGAGCGGCTGCGCGTGCGAGTGCGCGGCGAGCTGGCCGGGGTCGCGGCGGGGCAGTCGATCGTCGTGTACCGCGGCTCGCAGGTCCTCGGGCAGGCGACCGTAGCGCGCGCCGTGCGCGACTGAGCGCGGTCGGCGCACCGTGCGCCCTTGAGTGCCGCCTGCGCGCCGTGCGCACCACCTGCGCGCGCCGTGGGCGACTGAGCGCCGCCTGCGCGCGCCTCGCCCGGACTTGCCTGCCGGTTCGCGCGCGACGCCGTCGGCAGGACGGTCCTGGCCCGCCGCCGACCTGCACCGTCGCGCGGCGCTCGGGCCCTTGGTCCCCGCAGCGGGTCGCGGGGCGTGCTCGACTGCACCGCGTGAAGATCGTGCGTGCAGTGCTGACCTTGTCCGTGGCCCTGGCCCTCGCCGCGTGCACGGGTGCTCCCGAGGTGACCCTGGGCGCGCCGTCGTCGGCGAGCGCGACGCCCGAGGAGGACCTCGCGCCGTCGGCGGGCGCCGGGCGGACTGCGCCGGGCGCGGATCTCGGCGACGTCGTGAGCGACCCGCTGCTCGACGCGCTCGGTGTCGACGGGCTCACGGGTCGGCAGATCGTCGACCACCTCGAGGCGGTCCCGCTCGCCGAGCGCCGGGTCGACGTCATGGCCTCGGTGCGCCCGCGCGAGCTCGTCGTCTCGGACACCGAGCGGGAGGTCGCTGTCCCGCTGCCCGAGGACCTCTTCTACGTCTCGCTCGCCCCGTTCCGCTCCGCGACGCACGAGTGCTTCTACCACTCGCTCACGACGTGCCAGGGCGAGCTCGCGGGGGAGACGCTCGAGGTGCGCATCACGACGACGGCGGGCGAGGTCCTGCTCGAGGGTGAGGTCCGCACGGCCGACAACGGCTTCGTGGGGTTCTGGCTGCCGCGCGGGGCGCGGGGCGCGATCGAGCTGGGCCACGAGGGCCGCTCGGCGACGTACGAGTTCACGACCGACGACGACGCCCCGACGTGCGTCACGACCGTCCAGCTGGTCTAGCGCTGCCCGGGGCGCTGCTCAGCGCTGCTCGGCGACGAGCCGGTTGACGGACTCGACCGAGAGCGCCTGCTGCGTGACCATGATCGCCGCGCCGAGCACGCCGGCCTGCGTGCCGACCTGCGACTGGAGGATCGCGAGGTGCTGGGTCGCGAGCGGGATCGACCGGCGGTAGACGACCTCGCGCACGCCCGCGAGCAGGTGCTCGCCCGCCCGGGCGACGCTCCCGCCGATCACGATCACGGTCGGGTTGAGCAGGTTGACGAGCGTCGCGAGGACCTCACCGACGTACCGCCCGGCCTGCCGGGTCGCCTCGATCGCGAGGGGGTGGCCCGAGCGCACGAGAGCGACGACGTCCTCGAGCCCCTCCGCGGGCACCCCCTGCTCCGTGAGCCATTGCGCGATCGCAGGGCCCGAGGCGATCGCCTCGAGGTCGCGCTCGTCGTCGGGGTCGCGGGGCAGGTCACGCGAACGGGGTACCTGGACGTGCCCGATGTCGCCAGCCGAGCCCTGTGCGCCGCGCTGGAGTACCCCGCCCGCGATGATCCCCGCGCCGATGCCCGTCGAGACCTTGATGAAGACGAGGTCGTCGACGTGTGGCCATGCGGAGTGCCGCTCGCCGAGCGCGAGGAGGTTGACGTCGTTGTCGACGAGCACGGGCACGGGAAAGGTCTCGGCGATGTAGCCGGGGATGTCGAAGCGGTCCCAGCCGGGCATGATCGGTGGGTTGGTCGGACGGCCCGTCGCGTGCTCGACGGGACCGGGCACACCGATCCCGACGCCGACGAGCTCGCTCATGTCGCGCCCGGTCTCCTCGAGGAGCTCCTTCGCGGCGCGCGTCGCCCAGCCGAGCACCTCGAGCGGCCCGGCCGCGATCGGTGTCTCGGTCCGCCGTGCCGCGAGGACCCGCCCCGCGAGGTCGCACACTGCGGTCGATCCGTGCGTCGCGCCGAGGTCGACTGCGACGAGGACGCGCGCGTCGGGGTTGAAGGCGACGCGCGCGGGCGGGCGTCCGCCCGAGGACGCGGCCTCGCCCGCGGGGGTCACGAGGCCCGTCGCGAGGAGCGCGTCGACGCGCGCCGAGACGGTCGTGCGGGACAGGCCCGTGAGCTCGATGAGCTCGGCCTTGGTGCGCGCGCTCCCGTCGCGGAAGAGCTGGAAGAGCTCTCCCGCACCGGGGGAGGGGGCAGTGTTTGCGCTCGCCACGGGGCCAGTTAACCAAGTCCACTAATCACGGGGCAAGTCACAGTTCTGTATCGGTTACGCACATCTTTTGACTAAGCCCTTGACAGAAGTCCGGGTGAGCGTGTGACATGTCGCACATGACAACGGATGTCGCGAGCCTCGCCGCGGGCGTGCTGGGGGGCGGGTTCATGGCCGAGGTCCACTCGAGGGCGGTCCGTGCCGCTCGCGGCACGCTCGCCGCGGTCACCTCCTCGTCCGCGTCGAGCACGCGTGAGGCGGCCGCACGGCTGGGCGCAGGCCGCCCCTTCACCTCGCCGGACGAGCTCGTCGCCGACGACGGCGTCGACGTCGTCCACGTGTGCACCCCGAACGCGACGCACCGTGAGCTCGCGCTCGCCGCGCTGCGCGCGGGCAAGCACGTCGTGTGCGAGAAGCCCCTCGCGACAACTCCCGCCGACGCGCTCGAGCTCGCCCAGGAGGCCCGGGCGGCCGACGTCGTCGCGACCGTGCCCTTCGTCTACCGCTACCACCCGATGGTGCGCGAGGCGCGCGCCCGCCTCGCCTCGGGAGAGCTCGGGGCGATCCTGTCGCTCCAGGGCTCCTACACCCAGGACTGGCTCCTCGACGCAGCGGCGGACAACTGGCGCGTCGACCCTGCGCTCGGAGGCAGCTCGCGCGCCTTCGCGGACATCGGTTCGCACCTCGTCGACCTCGTCGAGTTCGTCGCGGCCACGCGCATCACCCGCCTCGCCGCGCTCACCCGCACGGTGCATCCCGAGCGCGCGGGCGAGCCCGTCGCGACCGAGGACCTCGCGGGCGTGCTCGCGGTCACCGAGGACGACGTCGTCGTCTCGCTCTTCGTCTCCCAGGTCGCTGCGGGGCGCAAGAACCGCCTCGCCTTCGAGATCTCGGGCACGCGCGCCGCAGTCGCCTTCGACCAGGAGTCCCCCGAGGTGCTGTGGCTCGGCCGGCGCACCGGTTCGCTCGAGCTCGTGCGCGACCCCGTCCAGCTCGGGGCCGAGGCGACGCGCCTCTCGGTCGTGCCCGCGGGTCACCCGATGGGCTACCAGGACGCGTTCAACGCCTTCGTCGCCGACACCTACGCCGCGATCGGCGGCGCCCGCCCGGAAGGCCTGCCGACCTTCGAGGACGGCGCGCGCGCGGCGCTCGTCACGGACGCCGTCGTGCGCTCGGCCGCTGCGGACGGCGCGTGGGTCGAGGTCGGGGGTGCACCGTGACGACGGCTCCCGTGCTCACGGCACGCGGGCTCACGAAGAGCTTCTTCGGCGTGCGCGTGCTCGACGAGGTCTCGATCGAGGTGCGACCCGGTGAGGTGCACGGCCTCGTCGGGGAGAACGGGGCGGGCAAGAGCACGCTCATGAAGATCCTCGCGGGCGTCTACCAGCCCGACGACGGCGAGATCCACCTCGCGGGCGAGCAGGTCGCCTTCGCGCACCCGATCGACGCGATGCACGCGGGCGTCGCGACCGTCTTCCAGGAGTTCAACCTGCTGCCCGACCGGACCGTCGCGCAGAACGTCTTCCTCGGGCGTGAGCCGCGGCGCCGCGGCGTCGTCGACGTGCGCGAGATGGCCCGGCGCACCCAGCACGTCCTCGACGAGCTCGGGGTGACCTCGGTGCGCCCCCGCGACCGCGTCGGCTCGTTGAGCGTCGCGCAGCAGCAGGTCGTCGAGATCGCGAAGGCGCTGAGCCACGACGCGAAGGTCATCTCGATGGACGAGCCCACCGCGGCGCTCGCGGCGCACGAGGTCGAGCTGCTCTACCGCATCGTGCGATCGCTCGCCGAGCGGGGCGTGGGCGTGCTGTACGTCTCGCACCGCCTCAAGGAGGTGTTCGACCTGTGCGACACGATCACCGTCCTCAAGGACGGTCGCCTCGTCTCGAGCGGACCCGCGGACGAGCTCGGGCCCGACGAGCTCGTGCGACGCATGGTCGGCCGGTCGATCGAGACCTACTTCCCGGGCCCCCTCGAGGGCACCGAGCGCGGGACCGAGCTGCTGCGCGTCACGGGCGGGGGCAACGCGTGGGTCGACGGGATCGACCTGAGCCTGCACGCGGGGGAGATCACTGCGGTCGCGGGCCTCCAGGGCTCGGGACGCACCGAGCTCGCCGAGGCGATCTTCGGCATCCGGCCCTTCACGCGCGGGAGCGTCGAGGTGGGCGGCCGACGCGTCCGGGTCACGAGCCCGCGCCATGCGGCGCGGCTCGGGATCGCACTCATCACCGAGGACCGCAAGGCGACCGGGCTCTCGCTCGCGCAGTCGATCCTCGACAACGTCCTGCTCGTCATCCGCGGCGTGTTCCCCCGGCGCACCGCGCACGTGCGCCGCGAGGCCGACGCGCTCATGGCGCGCCTCGAGCTCTCGACCGACCGGCTCGACCGCGAGGTCCAGCTGCTCTCGGGCGGCAACCAGCAGAAGGTCGTACTCGGCAAGTGGCTCGCGACCAGGCCGCGCGTCGTGATCCTCGACGAACCGAC
>JAJUHG010000001.1 GCA_029267995.1 Micrococcales bacterium | reverse complement strand
TCTTCATCGACCACGACGAGATCATCGATCACGACCTCGAAGACCCGCTCGGTGATCTGTTCACCGTCCAGACGATCTACCACGCCAGCACCATCGGAGCACCGCCTGGCCGCCTGCACGACCTCGCCCAGGCCTCCTGGGCCAAGCACTACCAGACGAAGAAGAAGGGAGCCGCCCACATGGGCGACTCCCTTACTTCGTTGACCCTGGAAGCTCCTCCAAACCCGGCCCATAGGGTCGGTGTTTGCGGTAAGCCTCACCTGGTCGGGCTGGCGGGATTTGAACCCACGACCCCTTGACCCCCAGTCAAGTGCGCTACCAAGCTGCGCCACAGCCCGATGGCCCCGGAGGGCCGACGAGAATGCTACCCCAGTCGCGAGGGTGCTCGCGCTCAGCGCCGCCGCTTCTCGCGCACGCGCACCGAGATCTCGATCGGGGAACCCTCGAAACCGAAGGTCTCGCGCAGGCGCCGCTCGACGAACCTGCGGTACCCCGCCTCGATGAACCCTGAGGCGAAGATCACGAAGCGTGGCGGGCGCGTCGAGGCCTGCGTCGCGTAGAGGATGCGCGGCTGCTTGCCGCCTCGCACGGGGTGCGGGTGCGCCGCGACGAGCTCGCCGAGGAAGGAGTTCAGCTTGCCCGTCGAGATGCGCGTCTCCCACGAGGCGAGCGCGAGGTCGAGCGCGGGGACGAGCTTCTCGGCGTGCCACCCGGTGCGCGCCGAGATGTTGACCCGCGGGGCCCACTGCACCTGGACGAGGTCACGCTCGATCTCCCGCTCGAGGTACGGGCGGCGGTCGGCGTCCATGAGGTCCCACTTGTTGTACGCGATCACGAGCGCACGCCCGGTCTCGACGACCTGGGAGATCACGCGCGTGTCCTGCTCGGTGATCGGCACCGAAGCATCGACGAGGACGACCGCGACCTCCGAGCGCTCGATCGCGGCACGAGTGCGCAGCGAGGCGTAGAAGTCCGCCCCTGAGGTCTGGTGCACCCGGCGCCGGATCCCCGCGGTGTCGACGAACCACCACGTGCGGTCCTTGAGCGTCACGAGCTCGTCGACCGGGTCGCGCGTCGTCCCTGCGACGTCGTCGACGACGACGCGCTCGGTCCCCGCGAGCCGGTTGAGCAGCGAGGACTTGCCGACGTTGGGCCGCCCGACGAGCGCGACCCGACGCGGACCACCCTGGGGAACCTCGCGCCCGAGCTGGGAGGTCTCGGGCAGCACCTCGAGGATCCGGTCGAGCAGGTCTCCCGTCCCGCGGCCGTGCAGCGCCGAGACCGCGTGCGGCTCGCCGAGCCCGAGGCTCCACAGCATCGCGGCGTCCGACTCCCCGCTCGGTCCGTCGACCTTGTTCGCGGCGAGCACGACGGGCTTGCCCGATCGCCGCAGGAGGCGCACGACCTGTTCGTCGGTCGCCGTAGGCCCCACGGTCGCGTCGACCACGAAGAGCACCGCGTCCGCGAGCGAGATCGCGACCTCGGCCTGCTCGGCGACCCGCGCCTCGATCCCCGCGACGTCGACCTCCCAGCCACCGGTGTCGACGAGGGTGAACTCCCGGCCCGACCACTCGGCGTCGTAGTGCACGCGGTCACGGGTCACGCCCGGGGTGTCCTCGACGACCGCCTCGCGCCGGCCGAGGATCCGGTTGACGAGCGTCGACTTGCCGACGTTGGGCCGTCCGACGACGGCGAGCACGGGCAGCGGCGCGAGCGCCGCACCCTCGCCTGCGGTCTCGCCCTGCGACTCGAGCAGCGCGAGGTCGCCCTCCTCGAGGTCGTACTCGGCGAGCCCCGCCCGCAGCGCCTCGGCGCGCGGCACGTCGTCGACCACCTCGATCGGTGCGACGGGGCCTTCGGGCTCGTACTCGTTCTCACTCATCGCACCATTCTCCCCCGACGATCTGCAAGCGGGTCGTCGCTCGGCAGCGCGAGCCCCGACCGACCGACGGCGCGTGCGACCACCTCGGCGAGGGCGGTGCGGATCTGGTGGTTCGCGGCCTCGAGCGCGGCGCGTCCCGAGAGCCCCGTCGGACGGTCGATCGCGAGCGGAGGCCCGAGCTCGATCACGAGCCGACGGCGCGGCGGGGGCGGGCGGTGCACCGACTCCCCCGTGCGCCTGGTCCCGAGGATCGCAGCGGGCACCACGAGCGCCCGACCGTTGACCGCGAGCCACGCCGCACCTGCCCGAGCGTCCGCCGCATCACCCTTGCCGCGCGAGCCCTCGGGGAACACCGCGACGACACCTCCCGCACCGAGGTGGGCGCGCGCCGCGACGAGCGCGCTGCGCCCGCCGTCCTCGTCATGCACCGGGATCTGGCCCGAACGCCGCAAGAGCCACCCGAGCGGCCCGACGAACATCCCCGCGCGCACGAGCACCGCCGTGGGCCGGGGCAGGGCCCCCACGAGCAGAGGTCCGTCCATGAGACCGAGGTGGTTCGCGACGACGACGACAGGTCCGCTCGCGGGCACGTGCTCGACGCCGCGGATCTCGGTGTCCCACACGACGCGCGCGAGGAACCGCCCGACGCGCCGCGCCCATCGCGGCGGGGTCCGTGGTTCTGGCGCGCTCACCGGCGGCTCTCGACGAGCGAGAGGACCACGTCGACCGTCTCGTCGATCGTCAGCTCGGAGGAGTCGACGGTCACGACACCGTCGGCCGCCTCGAGAAAGCTCGTCACGGCCGAGTCGACCTTGTCCCGACCCACGACCAGAGCGCGGGTCGCGGCGAGCGACGAGGAGTCCGCCGCGCCGTGCACCTCCCGAGCACGGCGCGCAAGACGCGCCGCCTCGGACGCCGTGAGCAAGATGCGCACGTCGGCGTCCGGGGCGATCACGGTCGTGATGTCACGGCCCTCGGCGACGATCCCGCGCCCCGCGGAGAACGCCCGAGGGGACGCCTGGTCGCGGATCGCCGCGCGCTGCAGCTCGCGCAGCTCGGCGCGCACGTCGAGGTTCCCCGAGACCGTGCTCACCGCACCCGTGACCTCGGGCGTGCGGATCGCCGCGCCGACGTCGTGCCCGTCCACGTGCACGCTCGGCGCGGTCGGGTCTACCCCCATCTCGAGCGGCATGAGCCGCACCGCGGCGAGCACGGCCGCACCGTCGCCGAGGTCGACACCCTCGTGCAGGCACCACCACGTCGCCGCGCGGTACATCGCGCCCGTGTCGAGGTAGGCCAGGCCCAGGTCCTGCGCGACACGGCGCGAGACGGTCGACTTGCCGGACCCCGAGGGCCCGTCGATCGCGACGACGAGCGCGGGACGCTCAGGCATGCTGCTCCTCCCCCGCGATCCGCCAGCCGCGGTTCGCGAGCACCTCGACGAGCTGCCCGGTCGACCCGGGCAGCACCGACAACGACGCAAGCCCGACCGGCTGGCCCGGGCTGTGCTCGAGGAGCAGGTCCTCGAGGTTGATCCCCGCGTCCCCGATCTCGGTCAGCAGGCGCGCGAGCTCGCCCGGGGTGTCGGGCACGAGCACCGTGACGACCTCGAAGGCGCGCGGTGCCCCGCCGTGCTTGCCCGGGATCCGTGCGACCCCGAGGTTCCCCGCCTCGACGACGCGCGCGAGCCCCGCGAGCGAGCCCTCGTCGAGCGCCGCGACGACCCGGTCGAGGTCCTCGCGCAACCCCACGAGCAGCTCGCGCACGGGCCCCGCGTTCGCCGCGAGGATGCTCGCCCACAGCCGCGCGTCGCTCGCGGCGATGCGCGTCGTGTCGCGCAGCCCCTGACCTGCGAGGGCGAGGGCCTCGGGGCGGGCCGCGACGAGCCGCGCCGCGACGAGGCTTGCGGCCACCTGCGGGAGGTGCGAGACCGTCGCGACCGCGTCGTCGTGCCCCTCGGCGTCCATCGTCACGGGCACCGCGCCCAGGTCGACCGCGAGCGAGCGCACCGTGAGCAGCGCCTCGTCGCTCGAGCTGCCCGAGTCGACGATGACCCACGGCCGGGCCGCGAAGAGCTCGGCCTGCGCCGCGGTCGGGCCGCTGCGCTCGCGCCCCGCCATGGGGTGCGAGCCGACGTAGCGCGTGAGGTCCGCGCCGCTCGCCGCGACCGCGTCGCGCACCGAGGTCTTGACGCTCGCGACGTCCGTGACGACCGCGTCCGGGTGCGCCTCGAGCTCGGCGGCGACGACCTCCGCGACGACGTCGGGCGGGGCCGCGACGACGACGAGCGCGACGGGGGCGTCGTCGGCGGCGGGAAGCCGACCCGCGCCCATGTCGAGCGCGATGCCGAGCGAGGTGCGCGACGGGTCGGCGAGGACGACGTCGACGTCGAGCGCGCGCAGCGCCAGACCGATCGAGGTGCCCAGCAGCCCCGTCCCGACCACCCGCACGGGCCCGCGCGTCGCGACCGGGCTCACAGGCCCACCGCCGCCATGAGACTGCCGAGCTCGGTGCGCCCGAGCACGCGCGTGCGCCCGGGGCGCAGGTCACCAAGACGCACCGGTCCGATGCGGGTGCGCACGAGCCGCTCGACCGGGAGGTCGACCGCGTCGAACATCCGCCGCACGATGCGGTTGCGCCCCTCGTGCAGCTGCACCTCGATGATCGCGGCCTTGGGCGTCTGGTCGATCACCCGGAACTCGTCGAGCCGTGCCGGCCCGTCCTCGAGCTCGACACCCTCGAGCAGGGCCTTGCCGGTCGCGGGGCGCACCCGGCCCGTGACGTTCACGACGTAGGTCTTGGGCACCTCGAAGCTCGGGTGGGCAAGACGGTGCGCGAGCTCGCCGTCGTTCGTGAGCAGCAAGAGCCCCTCGGACTCCGCGTCGAGCCGGCCGACGTGGAACAGGCGCTCGGTGCGGTCCGCGACGAACTGCTCGAGCGAGGGCCGCCCCTCGGGGTCGCTCATGGTCGACACGACGCCGAGCGGCTTGTTGAGCGCGAGCGTGACGAGCGAGGTGTCGGTCACGACACGCATGCCGTCGACGTGGATCACCGAACGCTGCGGGTCGACCCGCACGCCGAGCTCGCGCACGACGACCCCGTCGACGCTCACCCGGCCGGTCGCGATGAGCTTCTCGCACGCGCGCCGCGAGCCGTGACCGGCCTGCGCGAGCACCTTCTGCAGGCGCACGCCGTCCGCGACGTGCACGTCTCGAGGGGTCACACCGGTCCTCCGCTGACGTCGTCGACGTCGATCAGGTCCATGTCGGGCAGGTAGGGCGCAAGCGGGGGCAGCTCGTCGAGCGAGGAGATCCCCATGCGCTCCAAGAAGTATCCCGTGGTCCCGTACAGCACCGCGCCGCTCGCGGGGTCGGACCCGACCTCCTCGACGAGACCGCGCGTGGTCAGGGTGCGCACGACCGAGTCGACGTTGACGCCGCGCACGCCCGAGACCTGCCCGCGGGTGACCGGCTGGCGGTAGGCGATCACCGCAAGCGTCTCGAGCGCAGCCTGCGTGAGCCGCGCGGACTGCCCGTCGAGCACGAAGCGTGCGACGACGTCGGCCGCGTGGCCCGCCGAGTAGATCCGCCACCCCTCGCCGACCTGCCGCAGCTCGAAACCGCGCGTACGCCCGCCACGCTCGCCGCGGTACTCGGCCGCGAGCTCGACGAGGATAGCCTCGACCTCCTCGGTCGGCAGCGCGAGGACGCTCGCGAGGCGGACCGCAGGGATCGGCTCCTCGGTCACCATGAGGACGGCCTCGACCGCCGCGGGAGCCCCGCCGGGCAGCTCGTGGACGTCGAAGGCGAGCTCGTCCGCGCTCGGCGCGGGGACGTCTGGCTCGGCGGGGCTCGTCGCGAGGTCCGTCTCGGGCTCGCTCACGTGGTCTCCTCCCGGTTGGCTCGCACCGCGGCGTCGTCCTGGAGCGGCGCCGCCGCGGCGTCGTCGTAGTCGTCGGCGATCTCGACCTGGCCGTCCGCGCTTCCCGTCCAGCGCACCGTGAGCTCGCCGAGCGGGGTCATCTGCTCGAACGCGACCGCGCCCTCCTTGAACAGCTCGAGCAGGGCGAGGAAGCGCGCGACGACGACGGCGACCTCGCCCGCGTCGGCGACGAGGGCACGGAAGGTCGTGCCGCCGGCCCGGCGCACCCGATCGGCGACGACGGCCGCCTGCTCGCGCACCGACACGCGCGCGCCGTGCAGGTGCGACACGTCGACCGTGGGCGGGGCCTTCGGCTCGAGGGCTCGCGCGGCAAGGATCGCGAGCTCGACGGGGCCGATCGACCACACGAGCTCGGGCAGGAGCGCCGCGAGGTGGGGCTCGAGCGGGACGGTGCGCGGGAAGCGACGCGCAACCCCCTCGAGTCGCTCGGCGAAGCTCGCCGCGACCTCCTTGAACGCGCGGTACTGCAGGAGCCTGGCGAACAGCAGGTCGCGTGCCTCGAGCAGCTCGAGGTCCTCGGCGTCCTCGACGTCACCCTGCGGCAGGAGCCGCGCAGCCTTGAGGTCGAGCAGGGTCGAGGCGACCACGAGGAACTCGCTCGCCTCGCTCAGGTCGAGATCGGCCGAGCCGCGCAGGTAGGCGATGAACTCGTCGGTCACCTGCGCGAGGGCGACCTCGGTGATGTCGAGCTGGTGGCGCGAGATGAGCCCGAGCAGCAGGTCGAACGGGCCCTCGAAGTTCTCGAGGCGCACCGAGAACGCCGAGGTCCCCACGGGCGCCTCGAGCTGCGCTTCGGGCTCGGCGGGGGCCTCAGGCTGCGGCGCCACGGGCCACGAGCTCCCTGGCCAGCTGCCGGTAGGCGTGGGCGCCGTCGTGCGACGGGGCGTAGGAGGTGATCGGTTCGGCCGCGACCGAGGCGTCAGGGAACTTCACGGTGCGCCGGATCACGGTCTGCAACAGCTGGTCGCCGAAGGCCTCGTGCACGCGTTCGATGACCTCGCGCGCGTGCAGGGTGCGCGCGTCGTACATCGTCGCGACGATCCCGTCGAGGCGGAGTCGCGGGTTGAGCCGGTCGCGGACCTTCTCGACCGTCTCGACGAGGAGTGCGACACCGCGCAGCGCGAAGAACTCGCACTCGAGCGGGATGAGCACCCCGTGCGCCGCGGTGAGCGCGTTGACGGTGAGCAGACCGAGCGAGGGCTGGCAGTCGACGAGGATCACGTCGTAGTCGTCCTCGACCGGGCGCAGGGCGCGCGCGAGGATCGACTCACGGGCGACCTCGCTCACGAGCTGGACCTCGGCCGCGGACAGGTCGATGTTGGCGGGCAGCAGGTCGAGCCGCTCGACGTTCGTGGGCCGGATGATCGAGCGCACGTCCGCGTCGCGCTCGACGAGCACGTTGTAGACCGTGTCGTCGAGCTCGTGCGGGTTGATGCCCAGGCCGACGCTCGCGGCACCCTGCGGGTCGAAGTCGACGATGAGCACCTTGCGGCCGTACTCGGCGAGCGCCGCGCCGAGGTTGATCGTCGTCGTGGTCTTGCCGACGCCACCCTTCTGGTTGCACATCGCGATGATGCGCGCAGGCCCGTGACGGTCGAGCGGCGCGGGGTCCGCAAAGCCCGGCATAGGACGGCCGACGGGGTCCGTCGCCTGCGTTGTTGCCGCGGAAGTCACGGCGCCCAACCTACCGCAAGCAAGCCCGCCGTCGGCGGCGGCGCACGGGCCGTCAGCGGCCCTGGCCCGCGGGTGCCGGGCGGTCGCTCACGGCACGCGGGTGCGAGGCCTGGTAGACCTCGCGCAGCGTGTCCGCGGTCACGAGCGTGTACAGCTGGGTCGTCGTGACCGAGGCGTGGCCGAGCAGCTCCTGGACGACGCGCACGTCCGCCCCGCCGTGCAGCAGGTGGGTCGCGAAGGAGTGGCGCAAGGTGTGCGGCGAGACGTGCGCGGTCAGCCCCGCACGTTCGGCGGCCTTCTGCAGCACGGCCCACACGCTCTGCCGCGACAGCCGCGCCCCGCGCGCGTTGAGGAACAGCGCCGGTGTTCCTCGTCCCCCCGTGGCAAGGACAGGACGGGCACGCACGAGGTAGGCCTCGACGGCCTCGATCGCGAACGAGCCGACCGGAACGACGCGTTCCTTGCGCCCCTTGCCGAACAGCCGCACGCTCCCGCGGCCGGGCGTGAGGTCGAGGTCGTCGACGTCGAGTCCGGTCGCCTCGGAGATGCGGGCCCCCGTCGAGTACAGCAGCTCGAGGATCGCGCGGTCGCGCAGCGGGAGCGGGCCGTCCCCGACCCCCGCGGCGTCGAGCAGGCGCGTGACCTCGTCGACCGTGATCGCCTTGGGCAGCCGGCGGGGACGCGCGGGGGCCCGCACCGAGGCCGCGACGTCCGCCGCGACGCGCCCCTCGAGGAGCGCGAAGCGGTGCAGCCCCCGCACCGCGGCGACCGCACGCGCGACCGAGGCGACCGACATGGGCCGCCCCGTCGCCTCGCCCGAGGCAAGCGCGCCCGCGTACTCCTCGACATCGGCCTCGGTCACCTCGCGCAGCTCGCGGCGGCCGCGACCCTCGAGATGCGCGACGTAGCGCGCGAGGTCGCGGCGGTAGGCGGCCGAGGTGTTGTCCGAGACGCCCTTCTCGACGACGAGGTGCGCGAGGAAGTCGCGCACGACGGCGTCGAGCGGGCTCACCACGGCAGGAGCGGGTCGATCGCGACGGCGAGGAAGACGACGGACAGGTACGTGATCGATCCGTGGAAGACACGCATCTCGTGCAGCTTCACGACGCGCGGCTGGATCGCCCGCCGGTACAGCTGGACGCATGTCGCGAGGAACCAGACCCCCGCACCGCTCGCGACGACGGTGTAGACCCACGACATCCCGGCGAGCGGGACGAGCGCGAGCGTGCACGCGACCATCGCGGCTGCGTAGGCGAGCGACTCGATCGCAACCCGCTTGTCGCCCGCGACGACCGGGAGCATCGGCACGCCCGCGGCCGCGTAGTCGCGCCGGAACTTCATCGCGAGCGGCCAGTAGTGCGGCGGGGTCCAGAAGAAGATCACGCCGAACAGCGCGACGGCCGCCCAGCTCAGGGTGCCGGTCACGGCGGCCCAGCCGATGAACACGGGCATGCACCCGGCGATCCCGCCCCACACGATGTTCTGCGAGGTGCGGCGCTTGAGGATCATCGTGTAGCCCACGACATAGATGAGGATCGCGGCCGCCGTGAGCGCCGCCGCGACGAGGTTCGTCGTGAGCGCGAGCCACGCGAGCGAGACCACGCCAAGCACCAGGCCGAGGATGAGCGCCTCGCGCGGGGTCACCTCGCCCGTCACGAGCGGGCGGCGCTTCGTGCGGTGCATGACCTTGTCGATGTCACGGTCGAGGTAGCAGTTGAGGACGTTCGCGCTGCCTGCCGCGAGCGTGCCGCCCACGAGCGTCGCAAGCACGAGCCCGATCGGGGGGAACCCGCCGTGCGCGAGCATCATCGTCGGGAGGGTCGTCACGAGCAGGAGCTCGATGATGCGGGGCTTCATGAGGGCGACGTACGCCCCGAGCTTGCCGCGCCGGCGCATCGAAGGCGCCTCGGCGTGCGAAGGTGCCGCCGCTACCGGTGTGCTGCGCACGAAAAGAGTTCTCCCATCACGGGGTCAAGGCCTTGACGCACCCCCGGACGCGTCCCCGACATGCTACCCGGGACGCGTCCACGCCCTGGCCGTCCCGGATGAGACGTTCATCCCGCCGATAGGCTGTCCCGCGGACACGTTCGGCGCTCGCCGAGCACAGCCGTAGATCTGTCGCCGCACGTCCAGATCGGAAAGAGGAGCCCTTGAACGTCACCGCCCCCCGAGCCGAGCAGGTCGGCTGGACCGACATCGACCGCCGCGCCGTCGACACCGTCCGCGTCCTCGCGGCCGACGCCGTCGAGAAGGTCG
Source organism: Micrococcales bacterium (assembly GCA_029267995.1). Taxonomy (GTDB): domain Bacteria; phylum Actinomycetota; class Actinomycetes; order Actinomycetales; family Cellulomonadaceae; genus JAAYZM01. The sequence continues at coordinate 32,815 of JAJUHG010000001.1, read as the reverse complement.
GCAACGGCCACCCCGGGACCGCGATCAGCCTCGCCCCCCTCGCCTACCTGCTCTACCAGAACGTCATGCGCCACGACCCGGCCGACCCGGCCTGGCTCGGGCGGGACCGCTTCATCCTCTCCGCGGGGCACTCGAGCCTCACGCAGTACATCCAGCTCTACCTCGGCGGGTTCGGCCTCGAGCTCGAGGACATCAAGGCCCTGCGCACGTGGGGCTCCAAGACGCCCGGCCACCCCGAGTACGGGCACACCGACGGCGTCGAGATCACGACCGGTCCGCTCGGCCAGGGCCTCGCGAGCGCGGTCGGCTTCGCGATGGCGGCCCGCCGTGAGCGGGGTCTGCTCGACCCCGACGCCGCCCCCGGCGAGAGCCCCTTCGACCACCACGTCTACGTCGTGGCCTCCGACGGCGACCTCCAGGAGGGCGTGACGAGCGAGGCGAGCTCGATCGCGGGCACGCAAGAGCTCGGCAACCTCATCGTGCTGTGGGACGACAACCACATCTCGATCGAGGGCGACACCGAGATCGCCTTCACCGAGGACGTCCTCAAGCGCTACGAGTCCTACGGCTGGCACGTCCAGTACGTCGACTGGACGAAGGGCCCCGACGGCTACGTCGAGGACGTCGACTCCCTCGCGGCCGCGATCGAGGCCGCAAAGGCCGTCACGGACCGCCCCTCGTTCATCGGGGTGCGCACGATCATCGCGTGGCCCTCCCCCACGAAGCAGAACACGCACGGCTCGCACGGCTCGAAGCTCGGGGGCGAGGAGATCCGCGCCCTCAAGGAGCTGCTCGGTTTCGACCCCGACCGGGACTTCCAGGTCGACGACGAGGTCATCGCGCACACGCGCGGCCTGCGCGAGCGCGCCGCTGCCGAGCGGGCCACGTGGACCACGAGGTACGAGGCGTGGCGTGCGGCCAACCCCGAGCGCGCCGAGCTGCTCGACCGCCTCGTCGCGAAGAAGCTCCCCGCGGGCTGGGACGAGGCACTGCCGACCTTCGAGGCTGGGAAGTCGATCGCGACGCGCGCGGCCTCGGGCGAGGTGCTCTCCGCGCTCGCTCCCGTGCTGCCCGAGCTGTGGGGCGGCTCGGCGGACCTCGCGGGCTCGAACAACACGACGATGAAGGGCGAGCCGTCCTTCCTCCCCGCGAAGCGCTCGACCGCGGAGTTCGCGGGCGACATCTACGGTCGCACGCTGCACTTCGGCATCCGCGAGCACGCGATGGGCGCGATCCTCTCGGGCATCGTGCTGCACGGCCTCACGCGTGCCTACGGCGGGACGTTCTTCACGTTCTCGGACTACATGCGTGGCGCGGTGCGCCTCGCGGCGCTCATGGGCGTCCCGGCGATCTACGTATGGACGCACGACTCGATCGGCCTCGGCGAGGATGGCCCGACGCACCAGCCGGTCGAGCACCTCGCGGCCGTCCGCGCGATCCCGGGCCTCGCGCTCGTGCGCCCCGCGGACGCGAACGAGACGGCCGCGGCGTGGAAGGCGATCCTCGAGCGGCACGACGGGCCCGTGGGCCTCATCCTCACGCGCCAGAACGTCCCGACGTTCCCGCGCGGGGAACAGGGCTTCGCCCCCGCCGACGGCGTCGCGAAGGGGGCCTACGTGCTGCTCGAGGCCTCGAACGGCACACCGGACGTGATCCTGATCGCGACCGGTTCGGAGGTCCAGCTCGCGGTCGCCGCACGCGAGACCCTCGAGGCCGAGGGCGTCGCGACCCGCGTGGTCTCCGCCCCGAGCCTCGAGTGGTTCGCCGAGCAGGACGAGGCCTACCGCGAGTCGGTCCTGCCCTCGGCGGTCAAGGCGCGCGTCTCGGTCGAGGCGGGTCTTGCGCTGTCGTGGCACAAGATCGTGGGCGACGCGGGCCGGTCGGTCTCGCTCGAGCACTACGGTGCCTCGGCGGACTACCAGACCCTGTTCGAGAAGTTCGGCATCACGGCCGAGGCCGTCGTCGCGGCCGCGCGCGAGTCGCTCGAGGCTGCGCGTGGCTGAGTCCGCCAACCCCCTGCGGGAGCCCGGCGACCTGCGCCTGCCGCGGATCGCCGGGCCGTGCGGACTCGTGATCTTCGGCGTCACGGGCGACCTCGCGCGCAAGAAACTCATGCCTGCGGTCTACGACCTGTCCAACCGCGGGCTGCTCCCCCCGAGCTTCGCGCTCACGGGCTTCGCGCGCCGTGAGTGGCAGACGCAGGACTTCTCGAAGATCGTCCGCGAAGCCGTCGAGGAGAACGCCCGGACCCCGTTCCGCGAGGAGACGTGGCGTCACCTCGAGGAGGGCATCCGCTTCGTCCAGGGGTCCTTCGACGACGACGACGCCTTCGACAAGCTCTCCGAGACGGTCCTCGAGCTCGACGAGCGGCGTGGCACGCGCGGCAACCACGCGTTCTACCTCTCCGTCCCGCCGAGCCAGTTCCCGGTCGTGTGTCGCCAGCTGTCCCGCTCGGGGCTCTCGCGCAGCGCCGAGGGGGCGTGGCGGCGCGTCGTGATCGAGAAGCCCTTCGGGCACGACCTCGCCTCAGCGCGCGAGCTCAACGACGTCGTGTCGACCGTGTTCCGGCCCGACGACGTGTTCCGCATCGACCACTACCTCGGCAAGGAGACGGTCCAGAACATCCTCGCGCTGCGCTTCGCGAACCAGATGTTCGAGCCGATCTGGAACGCCAACTACGTCGACCACGTGCAGATCACGATGGCCGAGGACATCGGCATCGGCGGTCGTGCGGGCTACTACGACGGGATCGGCGCCGCGCGCGACGTCATCCAGAACCACCTCCTGCAGCTCCTCGCGCTCACCGCGATGGAGGAGCCGGTGTCCTTCGACGCGAAGGACCTGCGTGCCGAGAAGCGCAAGGTGCTCTCGGCGATGCGGGTCCCCGAGCCGTTCTCGCGCTCGACCGCACGCGGCCAGTACGCGGCCGGGTGGCAGGGGGGCGAGCAGGTGGGCGGCTACCTCGACGAGGAGGGCATCGCGCCGTCGTCGACCACGGAGACCTACGCGGCGATCCGCGTCGACGTCGACACGCGCCGGTGGGCGGGTGTGCCGTTCTACCTGCGCACGGGAAAGCGGCTCGGCCGGCGCGTGACCGAGATCGCGGTGATCTTCAAGCAGGCTCCGCACCTGCCGTTCGAGTCGACCTCGACCCAGGAGCTCGGCAACAACGCGCTCGTGATCCGCGTCCAGCCCGACGAGGGCGTCACGATCCGCTTCGGCTCGAAGGTCCCCGGCACCCAGATGGAGGTGCGCGACGTCACGATGGACTTCGGCTACGGGCACGCCTTCACCGAGTCCTCCCCCGAGGCCTACGAGCGGCTCATCCTCGACGTCCTGCTCGGCGACCCGCCGCTCTTCCCGCGCCACGAGGAGGTCGAGCTGTCCTGGCAGATCCTCGACCCCGTCCTCGCTCAGTGGGAGGCCCAGGGCGCTCCCGAGCCCTACCGCTCGGGCACGTGGGGCCCCGCCTCGGCCGACGAGATGCTCGCACGTGACGGAAGGACGTGGCGGCGCCCATGATCATCGACCTGCCCCGCACGACGACGAGCGCAGTCAACAAGCGCCTCGTCAAGCTCCGCGACGAGGGTGGGGCCGTCGCACTCGGCCGTGTCCTGACGCTCGTGATCGAGGCGGCCGAGGACGAGCTCGAGACCGCGATCGCCGCGGCGAACGACGCGAGCCGCGAGCATCCGTGCCGCATCCTCGCGATCTCGAGCTCGGCGCAGGAGAGCACCGCCTCGCTCGACGCCCAGATCCGGGTGGGCGGTGACGCCGGTGCGAGCGAGGTCGTCGTCCTGCGCCCCTCGGGAGAGCTCCTGCAGCACCTCGACACGCTCGTCATCCCGCTGCTGCTGCCCGACGCACCGATCGTCGCGTGGTGGCCCGGCGAGGCGCCGACCAACCCGTCCGAGCACCCCGTCGGGGCGATGGCGCAGCGTCGCATCACCGACACCACGACGTGCGCCGAGCCGCTCGCGACCCTCCAGCAGCTGCGTGGGGTGTACCGCGCGGGTGACACCGACCTCGCATGGACCCGGATCACGCTGTGGCGCGGCCTTCTCGCGGCCGCGCTCGACGAGCTCGGCACGGGCGAGGTCGACCGGGTCGAGGTCGAGGGCGACGGACGGCACACCTCGGTCGACCTGCTCGCGGCGTGGCTCGCCCACCGGCTCGGTGCGCCGACGCAGATCGTGCGACGCGAGGAGGCCGACGGCATCACCGCGGTGCGCATGTGGTGCGGGGAGGCCCTCGTCGAGCTCGTACGGCCCGACGGCAAGACCGTCACGATCCGCCAGACAGGATCGCCCGACCAGCGGCTCGCACTCCCCCTGCGCCAGCTCAACGAGTGCCTCGCCGAGGAGCTGCGCCGCCTCGACCCCGACGAGGTCTACGGGCGCGTGCTCACCCAGGGCCTCGCTAAGGTCGGCCTATGACCACCCACGCCACGCGGGGCGTCGTCGTCCACCCCGACGCCGAGACGCTCGCGCACGCCGCCGCCGCCCGCCTGCTCACGACGATCCTCGACCGCCTCGCGGTCCAGGAGACCGTGCACCTCGTCCTCACGGGTGGCACGATCGGCATCAAGACCCTCGCGGCGGTCGCGACGAGCCCCGTCGCGCGCGCGGTCGACTGGTCGGCGGTCCACGTGTGGTGGGGCGACGAACGGTTCCTCCCCGACGGGGACCCCGAGCGCAACGAGACCCAGGCCCGCGAGGCGCTGCTCGACGGGCTCGACGCGCTCCCCGCCGCGAACGTGCACGCGATCCCCGCGCCCGGCAGCCCGGGCGTGACGACCCCCGAGGACGCCGCCACGGCCTACGCACGCGAGCTCGCGAGCTGTGCGCGCGACACGGGTGGGGCCGTCCCGGTCTTCGACGTGCTCCTGCTCGGGATGGGGCCCGACGGGCACGTCGCCTCGCTCTTCCCGGGCCACGAGGCGCTCGCCGCGAGCGGGAGCACGGTCGGTGTGCACGGCTCGCCCAAGCCGCCGCCCGAGCGCGTCTCGCTCACCTTCGAGGCGATCGGTGCGGCACGCGAGGTGTGGCTCGTCGTCGCGGGCCAGGACAAGGCACCCGCGGTCGAGCGCGCGCTCGCCGGGGCTTCCCGCGAGGAGATCCCCGCAGGAAGCGTCGCGGGGACCGTCCGGACCCTCTGGCTGATCGACGCCGCCGCCGCGACCCCCGCGTCCTGACTCTCGGCGCTCCCGGCACGGCGAGCACCTCGTCCATCCAGGACTCACAGCGGGGCGAGAACGCACGAAGGCCCCCGACGCACCTCGGTGCGTCGGGGGCCTTCGTCAAACCTGGTCAGCCGCCGCGGCGGGCGCGCAGCGCGGCGAGCGCCTCGGCAAGGATCGCGTCGCCGTCCTCCTCCGAGCGACGCTCCTTCACGTAGGCCAGGTGCGTCTTGTACGGCTCGTTGCGCACGGGCGAGGGCGGGTTCTCCCGGTCCTGCCCCGCGGGAAAGCCGCAGCGCGGGCAGTCCCACGTCGTGGGCGCCTCGTGGGCGCTCTCCTCGGCGAAGCTCGGACGCGTCTCGTGGCCGTTCGCGCACCAGTACGAGATCCACACCCGTGGTGCGCTCTCGCCGCGCTCGGCCTCCCCCATCGGGCCCGCGCCGACGCGCGAGCCCCTGATCGCACTTCCGCCACCAGCCACGACGACCCCCTCAGCCGCTCACACGCTGGATGAGTCCCAGCAGGACGATGCTGATCGTCCAGATGACCGCGGTGCTCACGGTGATCCGGTTGAGGTTCCGCTCGGCGACGCCCGAGCTGCCGGCACCGCTCGACATCCCGCCGCCGAACATGTCGGAGAGCCCTCCGCCGCGTCCCTTGTGCATGAGCACGAGCGGGATGGCGAGCAGGCTCGTCGTGATGAGCACCACGATGCACGTGATTCGGAGGAAGTCCACGCAGGTCCCGTTCTGGTTCGATCAGCGGCGCCGCTACCCGGCGCCTCGACAAAGGATAGGCGATGGTGCCCGTGCACACCTAGCACGCCGCCCCGCGCCCGGGATCGCCGGGCGCGGGACGGGCGGGTGCTCAGAGGGTCACAGGCCCACCGCGTGCGACTTGAAGCGCACGATCTTCGCGAACTCCTCGGGGTCGAGGCTCGCCCCACCCACGAGGGCGCCGTCGACGTCGGGCTTGGCCATGATCGACGCGACGTTGCCGGACTTGACCGAGCCGCCGTACAGGACGCGCACCTTGGCCGCGACGTCCTCACCGTAGGTCTCGGCGAGCTTGCCACGGATCGCCGCACAGACCTCCTGCGCGTCCTCGGGGGTCGCGACCTCGCCCGTACCGATCGCCCACACGGGCTCGTAGGCGATCACGGTGCGCGCGACCTGCTCGGCGCTCAGGCCCTCGAGCGAGCCCGTGAGCTGGGCGAGCGTGAACTCGACGTGCTCGCCCGCCTTGCGGACCTCGAGCCCCTCACCGACGCACACGATCGGCGAGATGTCCTGGCCGAGCGCCGAGAGCGCCTTCGCGGCGACCTCGGCGTCCGTCTCGTGGTGGTACTCGCGGCGCTCGGAGTGCCCGACGACGGCGTACCGCACGCCGAGCTTTGCGAGGAACACCGGGGAGATCTCACCCGTGCGGGCGCCCTCGGTGAAGGCCGAGACGTCCTGCGCCCCGTAGCCGATCTCGAGCTTGTCGGCGTCCACGAGGGTCTGCACCGAGCGCAGGTCCGTGAACGGCGGGATCACGACGACCTCGACGTCGGCGAAGTCGTGCTTCGCGTCCGCGAGCAGCCACGCGAGCTTCTGCAGCACGTGGACCGCCTGGTGGTGGTCGAGGTTCATCTTCCAGTTGCCCGCCATGAGCGGGGTGCGGCTGTGTGCCATGAGTCCCTTTCGGAGGTTGAGTTGTCGGTCAGCCCTCGAGCACGGCGATCCCGGGGAGCTCCTTGCCCTCCAGGAACTCCAGGCTCGCGCCGCCACCGGTCGAGATGTGGCCGAACTTCGCCTCGTCGAAGCCGAGACGGCGCACCGCGGCGGCCGAGTCGCCACCGCCCACGATCGAGAAGCCGTCCGAGTCGGACATCGCCTGGGCGACGGCCCGCGTACCACCCGCGAACGCCTCGAACTCGAAGACGCCCATCGGGCCGTTCCACACGATCGTGCGCGCAGAGCGGATCGCCTCGGCGAAGGCCTCGCCCGAGGCGGGGCCGATGTCGAGGCCGATCTTGTCCGCGGGGATCGCGTCGGCCGCGACGACCTCGTGCGGTGAGTCGGCCGCGAAGGCCTCCGCGACGACGATGTCGGTGGGCAGGACGATCTCGACGCCCTTGGCCTGCGCGGACTCGAGGTAGCCGCGCACGGTCTCGAGCTGGTCCTCCTCGAGGAGCGACTTGCCGACCTGGTGACCCTGGGCCGCGAGGAAGGTGAAGACCATGCCCCCGCCGATGAGCAGCTTGTCGGCCTTCTCGAGCAGGTTCGCGATGACGCCGAGCTTGTCGGAGACCTTCGAGCCGCCGAGCACGACGACGTAGGGCCGCTCGGGGGCCTCGGTCGCACGGCGCAGCGCCTCGACCTCGGTCAGGACGAGCCCGCCGACCGCGGCCGGGAGCACCTTCGCGACGTCGTAGACCGAGGCCTGCTTGCGGTGGACAACACCGAAGCCGTCGGAGACGTAGGCATCGGCGAGGGCAGCGAGCTCGCGTGCGAGCTCGGCGCGCTCCTCGTCGACCTTCGAGGTCTCACGCGCGTCGAAGCGGATGTTCTCGAGCAGCGCGACCTCGCCGTCGGCGAGCGCGGCGACCGTCGCCTGGGCCGAGGGGCCGACGACGTCCTCGGCGAGGCGGACCTCGGTGCCGAGCACCTCGCCGAGCCGCTTCGCGACCGGGGCGAGGGAGAACTTCGGGTCGACCTCGCCCTTGGGGCGGCCCAGGTGCGCGGTCACGACGACGCGCGCACCGGCCTCACGCAGACGGGTGATCGTCGGGGCTGCCGCGCGGATGCGACCGTCGTCGGTGATCGTCGTCCCGTCGAGGGGGACGTTGAGGTCGGAGCGGACGAGCACGCGCTTGCCGCGCAGCTCGCCCAGGTCCTCGATCTTCTTCATGGCTTTCCTTCCCGTGACGACACGACGGCGTGGGGCGTGCGGTCTGCGCACGCACCCACGCCGTCAGGTCCTGCTGAGCTGGGTGAGCGGTCAGAGGCGCTCGCCGACGTGGACCGTGAAGTCCACGAGGCGGCACGAGTAGCCCCACTCGTTGTCGTACCAGGAGACGACCTTGACCTGGTCGCCGATGACCTTCGTCAGCCCGGCGTCGAAGATGCTCGAGGCCGAGTGCGTGATGATGTCGGTCGAGACGATCGGGTCCTCGGTGTAGGCCAGGATGCCCTTGAGCTCGGGGGTCTCGCTCGCCTCCTTGATCGCGGCGTTGACCTCCTCGACCGTGGTCTCACGGCTCGCCGTGAAGGTCAGGTCGGTCGCCGAGCCGGTCACGGTGGGCACGCGAAGCGCGTAGCCGTCGAGCTTGCCCTTGAGGTTCGGCAGCACGAGGGCCACGGCCTTGGCCGCACCCGTCGAGGTCGGGACGATGTTGATCGCCGCGGCGCGCGCACGGCGCAGGTCGCGGTGCGGGCCGTCCTGGAGGTTCTGGTCACCGGTGTAGGCGTGGATCGTGGTCATGAGACCGCGCTCGATGCCGAACTTCTCGTCGAGGACCTTCGCGAGCGGCGCGAGGCAGTTCGTCGTGCACGAGGCGTTCGAGACGATGTGGTGCTTCGCGGGGTCGTAGTCGGTGTGGTTCACGCCCATGACGAACGTGCCGTCCTCGTTCTTGCCCGGCGCGGAGATGATGACCTTCTTGGCACCGTTGTCGAGGTGCGCCTTGGCCTTCGTCGCGTCCGTGAAGAAGCCGGTCGACTCGATCACGATGTCGGCACCGAGCTCGCCCCACGGAAGGTTCGCCGGGTCACGCTCGGCAAGCGCGCGGATGCGCTGGCCGTTGACCGTGATCGACTCGTCGTCGTAGGAGACCTCACCCTTGAGCGGGCCGAGCACCGAGTCGTACTTCAGCAGGTGCGCGAGCGTCTTGTTGTCGGTCAGGTCGTTCACCGCGACGACCTGGATGTCCGAACCCAGCTCCAGGATCGCACGAAGGTAGTTCCGGCCGATGCGGCCGAAGCCGTTGATTCCGACGCGGATGGTCACAATGCCCTCCTCGGCGTGCGCCGAACCGGGGTCCGACGCACAGTTGCTTTGATGTGGCGTCACGCACCCCGGCGTGCGCTGCGGGAGTTCCCGCCGATGTCCCCAAGCCTATACCGCAAGAGGCTCGCGACGGGGACCTTGGTCACCCGCCGGGACGTGCGCGCAGGCCACGGTCCTGGGGCTACAGGTCGAGCAGGTCCGGCGTGAGGCTCGCCTCGGTGTCGGGGATCCCGAGCTCAGCCGCGCGCTTGTCCGCGGTCGCGAGCAGCCGACGGATCCGACCCGCGACCGCGTCCTTCGTCAGGGGCGGGTCCGCGAGCCTGCCGAGCTCCTCGAGCGAGGCCTCCTTGTTGGCCAGGCGCAGCTCGCCCGCCTCGCGCAGGTGCTCGGGGACGTCGTCGCCGAGGATCTCGAAGGCACGCTCGACCCGGGCCCCTGCCGCGACCGCGGCACGTGCCGAACGACGCAGGTTCGCGTCGTCGAAGTTCGCAAGCCGGTTCGCGGTGCCGTGCACCTCGCGGCGCAGACGTCGCTCCTCCCACTCCATGAGCGCGTCGTGCGCACCCAGCCGCGCGAGCAGCTGCGCGATCGAGTCGCCGTCGCGGATGACCACGCGGTCGACCCCGCGCACCTCGCGCGACTTCGCAGCGATCCCGAGGCGCCGGGCCGCCCCGACGAGGGCGAGCGCCGCCTCGGGGCCCGGGCACGTGATCTCGAGCGACGACGAGCGTCCCGGTTCGGTGAGCGAGCCGTGCGCGAGGAACGCCCCGCGCCACGCCGCCTCGGCCTCCGCGACCCCGGCCGAGACGACCTGCGGCGGCAGTCCGCGCACAGGGCGGCCCCGGTTGTCGAGCAGACCGGTCTGCCGCGCGAGCGACTCACCGTCCTTGATGACCCGCACGACGTAGCGCGTGCCCTTCCGCAGCCCCGAGGGGGCGACGACGATGATCTCGCTCTCGTGCCCGTAGACCTCCGCGAGGGTCGTGCGCAGGCGGCGTGCGGCGATCGCGGTGTCGAGCTCGGCCTCGATCACGATGCGCCCGGAGATGATGTGCAGGCCTCCTGCGAAGCGCAGCATCGCCGAGACCTCAGCCTTGCGGCACGACGTCTTGTCGATCTTGACGCGAGCCAGCTCGTCCTTCACCTGTGCCGTCAGAGCAGCCATGGCGGACATCCTGCCATCTACCGCACCGAGGTTCCGACGTCGCCCAGGAAGGTCTCGAAGGCGTCGCCGAACGCTGCGGCGAGCCGGAGCGGGTCGTGGCGCGGCGAGCCGTCACCCGCCCCGACCTGGCGCAGCAAGAGGCGCGCGCCGAGCGACTCCGAACGCTTCTCGAGCGCGTGCACGTCCTCGACCGAGCCGGGGTCGGCGATCACGACGTCGATGCGCATCGCGGGCGCGTGGTCACCGATCACCTCGAGCAGCTCGGTCGCCCCCATCCCCGCCGTCTCGACCTCGCCCGCAGGCGCAAGGTTGAGGTTGACGAGCCGCCGCGCGCTCGTGGTCAGGAGCGCGTCGGCAAGGTCCGGCACGAGCAGGTGAGGCAGGACCGAGGTGTACCACGAGCCCGGGCCGAGCACGACCCAGTCCGCCTCGAACACCGCGTCGACCGCCTCGGGGCACGCGGGCGGGGCACCCGGGACGAGACGCACGTGCTCGATGCGGCCCCGCGCGGTCGCGACCGAGCTCTGCCCGCGCACGAGCGCACGCGAGCCGTCGTCCCCGACGACGTCCGCCTCGATCTCGAGCGGGACCGAGGCCATCGGCAGCACCCGCCCGCGCGCCCCGAGGAGCCGGCCCACCCAGTCGAGCCCCGTGACGGTGTCACCGAGCTGGTTCCACAGCGCGACGATCAGCAGGTTGCCCATCGCGTGCTGGTCGAGGTCCCCGTGCGAGGTGAAGCGGTACTGCAGCAGGTCGCGCCACGTGCGCCCCCACTCGGAGTCGTCGCACAGCGCGGACAGCGCCATGCGCAGGTCCCCCGGGGGGAGCACACCGAGCTCGGTGCGCAGGCGACCCGAGGAACCGCCGTCGTCGGCGACCGTGACGACCGCGGTGATGCGGTCGGTGATGCGCCGCAGGGCCGCGAGCGACGCCGAGAGCCCGTGCCCCCCGCCGAGTGCGACGACGTGCGGTCCTGGTGCGGTCAGGAGCGCCACGCTCACTCCTTGCCGAGGTCGCGGTCCGTCACGGTCACCCGGTGGCCCTGCTCGCGCAGGAGCGTCCCGAGGGCCTCGCTCACCGCGACCGAGCGGTGCTTGCCGCCGGTGCAGCCGACCGCGATCGTCACGTACCTCTTCTCCTCGTTGAGGTAGCCCGCGAGCACGGGCTCGAGGGCCGCGACGTACCGCTCGATGAAGGTCTGCGCGCCGGGCAGCCCGAGCACGTAGTCGCGCACCGGCTCGTCGCGGCCCGTGAGGTGGCGCAGCTCGGGGACCCAGAAGGGGTTCGCGAGGAAGCGCATGTCGATCACGTGGTCCGCGTCGAGCGGGATGCCGTACTTGAAGCCGAAAGACACGACGTTGACGCGCAGCGCCTCCTCGGGACCCGAGGTGACCGCGGCGCGAACCTCGCGCGCGAGGTCGTGGACGGACAGCTCGGAGGTGTCGATGAAGATGTCGGCCCGCTCGCGCACCGCCTCGAGCAGCTCGCGCTCGGCCGCGATCCCGTCGAGGATCCGCCCCTCGCCCTGGAGCGGGTGCGGGCGGCGCACCTGCTCGTACCGGCGCACGAGAACCTCGTCCGAGGCGTCGAGGAAGAGGATCTGGTAGTCCGTCCCGGCGGCGCGCAAGGAGGCGAGCACGGGCGTGAGGTCCGCGAAGAACTCCCGGCCGCGCACGTCGACGACCGCCGCGAGGCGCCGCACTCCCCCGACCCCGTGCGTCATCATGCCCACGAGGTGCGAGAGCATCTGCGCGGGAAGGTTGTCCACGACGTACCAGTCCATGTCCTCGAGGACCGCTGCCGCGCGGGTGCGGCCCGCGCCGGACATACCCGTGATGATGAGCACCTCGGGCGCCGAGCGCTGCGGCTTGGTCGCCTGCTCGTCGAGGGCCGGGATGCCGTGGGGCACGGTGTCGGGAGAAGGCTCGCTCGTCATGCCTCCAGCATGCCAGCCGCCCCCAGGACTCGGGCTCAGTCGCGTGCGGGCTGCTCCTCGCGCGGGGCGAGCGCCGCGACGACGGCGGCCGCGGAGGCCTTGCCCATGCCCGGAACGGTCGCGATCTCCTCGACCGAGGCTGCACGCAGGCGCTTGAGCGAGCCGAAGTGCTTGAGCAGGGCCGCCTTGCGCACCGGGCCGAGCCCGGGTACGTCGTCGAGGGCTGAGGTCGTCATCGCCCTCGAGCGACGCCGGCGGTGCGCCTGGATCGCGAAGCGGTGCGCCTCGTCGCGGATTCGTTGCATGAGGTAGAGGCCCTCCGAGGCGCGCGGGAGGATCACGGGGAACTCCTCCCCCGGGAGCCACACCTCCTCGTGCCGCTTCGCGAGCCCGCACAGCGCGACGTCGTCGATCCCGAGATCGGCGAGCGCGCGCGCCGCCGCGGCGACCTGGGGCGCGCCGCCGTCGACGACGACGAGGTTCGGCGAGTACGAGAACCGCTTGGGACGCCCCTCCTCGTCGACGGGACCCGAGGTCGGTTCGGCGTCGTCGAGCTCGACGTCCGAGGAGACGTCCCGCTCCTTGAGGTACCTGCGGAACCGCCGGGTCAGGACCTCGTAGATCGCTGCGGTGTCGTCGCGTGCGCCCTGCCCGTCCGACCCGCGTACCGCGAAGGTGCGGTACTCGGGCTTGCGCGCGAGACCGTCCTCGAACACGACCATCGAGGCCATCTGGTGCGTGCCCATCGTGGTCGACACGTCGTAGCACTCGATGCGCAGCGGCGCGCTCGGCAGCTCGAGGGCTTCCTGGATCTCCTGGAGCGCCTGGCTGCGCGTCGTGAGGTCGCCCGCGCGTCGCGTGCGGTGCAGCGCGAGCGCCTGCTCGGCGTTCTTGCGCACCGTCTCGGCGAGCTCGCGCTTGTCCCCGCGCTGGGGCACGCGGACGCTCACGCGCGAGCCACGCAGCCCCGTGAGCCACGTCGTGACCTGGTCTGGCTCGGGCGGCAGGACAGGCACGAGGACCTCGCGCGGGACCGAGCGCGCGGCGTCGGCGTCCTCTGCCGCCGCACCGTAGACCTGCTGCAGGAGGTGCTCGACGAGCTCGGCGTCGCTCGCGTCCTCGACCTTCTCCACGATCCAGCCCCGCTGACCACGGATGCGCCCACCACGCACGTGGAACACCTGGACGGCCGCCTCGAGCTCGTCGCCCACGAGACCGAAGACGTCGGCGTCCGTCCCGTCCCCGAGCACGACGGCGTTCTTCTCGGTCGCACGCTCGAGAGCCGCGATGTCGTCGCGCAGGCGCGCCGCGGTCTCGAAGTCGAGCTCCTCGGACGCAGCCTGCATCCGCGCGGTGAGGTCGCGCACGAAGCGCGCGGTGTCCCCGGCCATGAAGTCGCAGAAGTCCTCGGCGAGCGCGCGGTGGTCCTCGACCGAGATGCGCCCGACGCACGGCGCCGAGCACTTGTCGATGTAGCCGAGCAGGCACGGGCGTCCCTGCTGCTGGGCGCGGCGGTACACGCCCGCCGAGCACGTGCGCACGGGGAAGACCCGCAGCAGCAGGTCGACCGTCTCGCGGATCGCCCACGCGTGCGCGTAGGGCCCGAAGTAGCGCGTGCCCTTGCGCTTGGCGCCCCGCATGACCTGGACCCGCGGGACCTCCTCGCCGAGCGTGACCGCGAGGAAGGGGTAGGACTTGTCGTCGCGGTACTTGACGTTGAACCGCGGGTCGAACTCCTTGATCCACGAGTACTCGAGCGCGAGCGCCTCGACCTCGGTGCCCACGACGGTCCACTGGACCGAGGACGCCGTCGTGAGCATCGTCTGGGTGCGCTGGTGCAGGTTCGCGACGTCCTGGAAGTAGCTCGACAGGCGCGCTCGCAGATTCTTGGCCTTGCCGACGTAGACGACCCGCCCCTCGGGGTCGAGGAAGCGGTACACGCCGGGCGACGTCGGGATGTCGCCCGGCCTCGGGCGGTACGTCGCGGGGTCAGCCATGCGTCCAGCCTAATGAAGGCCCACGACGGCGAGCCGAGCGGGTAGCGTCAGGACATGGGCCCTCTGCACACGTACACCGCGACGGTCACCTGGACGGGCGCCGGCGAGTCCGGCACCGCGAGCTACACGTCCTACAGCCGCGACCACGAGGTCGCGCTGCCCGGCAAGCCCGTCCTGCTCGGCACCTCGGACCCCGCCTTCCGCGGGTCGCCGGACCGCTTCACGCCCGAGGAGCTGCTCGTCACCTCGCTCTCGCAGTGCCACATGCTGTGGTTCCTGCACCTCGCCTCGGCCGAGGGGATCACGGTCGTCGAGTACGTCGACCAACCGAGCGGGCGCATGCGGATCGAGTCGCAGGGTGCGGGCCAGTTCACCGACGTCGTGCTGCGGCCCCGGATCGCCCTGCGCTCGCCGACGACGCGTTCGGGCGAGCCCGTGACCGACGCGCTCGTCCGTTCGGTGCACGACAACGCCCATCAGCACTGCTTCATCGCGCGCTCGGTCAACTTCCCGGTGCACGTCGATCCCGTCCCGCTCGAGCGCGAGGTCGCCCTGCCGGGGTGACGCTCGCCGAGCTCGGGCCGGTCACGCGCTCTGCGCGACCTTGGCCCGGGTCTCGACCCCGAGGATCTCGGCGAGGAAGCGACCCGTGTGGCTCTCGGGGACCCTCGCGACATCCTCGGGAGTGCCCTCGGCGACGATCGTGCCGCCGCCGCTGCCCCCCTCGGGCCCGAGGTCGATCACCCAGTCGGCACTCTTGATGACGTCGAGGTTGTGCTCGATGACGATCACGGTGTTGCCCTTGTCGACGAGCGACTGCAGGACGCCGAGCAGCTTGCGGATGTCCTCGAAGTGCAGGCCCGTGGTCGGCTCGTCGAGGACGTAGACCGTCCGCCCCGTCGAGCGACGCTGGAGCTCGGAGGCGAGCTTGACGCGCTGCGCCTCACCGCCCGAGAGCGTCGGGGCAGGCTGCCCGAGCCGCACGTAGCCGAGGCCGACGTCGACGAGGGTCTTGAGGTGACGCGAGATCGCGGGGACCGCCTCGAAGAAGGTTGCGGCCTCCTCGATCGGCATCGCGAGCACGTCCGCGACCGTCTTGCCCTTGAAGTGCACCTCGAGGGTCTCGCGGTTGTACCGCGCCCCGTGGCACACCTCGCACGGGACGTACACGTCGGGCAGGAAGTTCATCTCGATGCGCAGCGTGCCGTCGCCCGAGCACGCTTCGCAGCGCCCACCCTTGACGTTGAAGGAGAAACGTCCGGGCGTGTAGCCGCGCACCTTCGCCTCGGTCGTCTGCGCGAAGAGCTTGCGCACGTGGTCCCACACGCCCGTGTAGGTCGCGGGGTTCGAGCGCGGGGTGCGCCCGATCGGCCCCTGGTCGACGTGCACGACCTTGTCGAGGTGCTCGAGCCCCGTGACGGTGCGGTAGCGTCCCGCGACCCGCCGGGCCCCGTTGAGCTCGTTCGCGAGCACCGTGTAGAGGATCGAGTTGACGAGCGTCGACTTCCCCGAGCCCGAGACCCCCGTGACCGCGACGAAGGCGCCGAGCGGGAAGGTCACGTCGACGTCGCGCAGGTTGTGCTCGCGCGCACCGAGCACCGTGACGCTCCGCTCAGGGTCGATCGTGCGGCGCACCTCGGGGGTCGAGATCTCGCGCCGGCCGGAGAGGTAGGCGCCCGTCATCGAGTCGGGGCTCTCGAGCAGTCCCGCAAGGTCGCCCGAGTGGACGATCTGCCCGCCGTGCTCCCCCGCACCAGGGCCGATGTCGACGACCCAGTCCGCGGTGCGGATCGTGTCCTCGTCGTGCTCGACGACGATGAGGGTGTTGCCGAGGTCGCGCAGTCGCGTGAGGGTGTCGATGAGGCGGCGGTTGTCGCGCTGGTGCAGGCCGATGCTCGGCTCGTCGAGCACGTAGAGCACGCCCACG
Source organism: Micrococcales bacterium (assembly GCA_029267995.1). Lineage (GTDB taxonomy): Bacteria > Actinomycetota > Actinomycetes > Actinomycetales > Cellulomonadaceae > JAAYZM01. The sequence goes on along the minus strand of JAJUHG010000001.1, from coordinate 16,621 downwards.
AGTCCCGAGCCGATCTGGGTCGCGAGGCGGATGCGCTGCGCCTCGCCGCCCGACAGGGTCGCGGCGCCGCGCTCGAGCGAGAGGTAGTCGAGACCGACGTCGAGCAGGAAGCCGAGCCGGGCCTGGATCTCCTTGATGACCTGGGCCGCGATCTGCTTCTCCCGCACACCGAGCTCGAGGGAGTCGATGAACTCCTTCGCCTCGCGGATCGACAGGCGGCACAGCTCGGCGATCGAGAGGCCGCCCACGCGCACCGCGAGCACCTCGGGCTTGAGGCGCGCACCCTCGCACACGGGGCACGGCACCTCGCGCATGAACGCCTCGTACTTCTCCTTGCTCCAGTCCGAGTCGGTCTCGGAGTGGCGCCGCTCGAGGAAGGTCACGACGCCCTCGAAGCCCGTCGAGTACTGGCGCTCCCGCCCCCAGCGGTTGCGGTAGCGGACCTTGACCTCGTGCTCGTGGCCGTACAGCACGGCCTTCTTCGCGCGCTCGGGCAGCGCCCGCCAGGGGACGTCCATCGAGAAGCTCAGCTCGCCCGCGAGGGCTGTCAGGACGCGCGTGAAGTAGTCCGAGGAGATCTGCGCCCACGGCAGGATCGCGCCGTCGGCGAGCGACTTCTCCTCGTCCGGGACGACGAGCTCGGGGTCGACCTCGAGCCGCGAGCCGATCCCCGTGCACTCGGGGCACGCGCCGTACGGGGCGTTGAAGGAGAAGGTGCGCGGCTCGATCTCCTCGAGCTGCAGCGGGTGGTCGTTCGGGCACGCGCGCTTCTCGGAGAACCGGCGCACGCGCTCGGGGTCGTCGGCGTCGAGGTCGACGAGCTCGACCACGAGCAGCCCGCCCGCGAGCCCGAGCGCGGTCTCGACCGAGTCGGTCAGCCGGCGCGCGACGCCGTCCTTCGCGACGAGCCGGTCGACGACGACCTCGATGTCGTGCTTGAGCTTCTTCTCGAGGGTCGGCGGCTCGGCGAGGGACACGACCTCGCCGTCGACGCGAGCACGGGAGAAGCCCTTGAGCTGGAGCTCGGCGAAGAGCTCGGCGTACTCGCCCTTGCGCCCGCGCACGACCGGTGCGAGCACCTGGTACCTGGTCCCCTCGGGCAGCTGCAGCAGGCGGTCCACGATCTGCTGGGGCGTCTGCGCCTGGATGCGCTCGCCGCACACGGGACAGTGCTGCGTCCCGGCGCGCGCGTAGAGCAGACGCAGGTAGTCGTAGACCTCGGTGATCGTCCCGACCGTCGAGCGCGGGTTGCGGTTGGTCGACTTCTGGTCGATCGAGACCGCGGGCGACAGGCCCTCGATGAAGTCGACGTCGGGCTTGTCCATCTGCCCGAGGAACTGCCGTGCGTAGGAGCTGAGCGACTCGACGTACCGGCGCTGCCCCTCCGCGAAGATCGTGTCGAACGCGAGCGAGGACTTGCCCGAGCCCGACAGTCCCGTGAAGGCGATCAGGGCGTCGCGGGGCAGGTCGAGGTCGACGTTGCGAAGGTTGTGCTCACGGGCACCACGGACGAGGAGGCGATCACTCACGACTCGATGGTAGGTCGACACCCCGACATCGTACACCTGTACGACGCTGCGCTCGGCCAGACTGGAGCCCATGAGCTACTCCGGATCCGTGTCCCCCGGCGGGCCGAGCGCCGTGCGCACCCTCGACGCCGCCGTCGTGCGCAAGCTCTCGGTCGGGCCCATGGACAACAACGCCTACCTCTTGTCGTGCCGGACCACGGGCGCGCAGCTGCTCGTCGACGCCGCTGCCGAGCCCGAGCGGCTCCTCGAGCTCGTGCGCGAGGGATCCCCCGAGGGTCGGCTCGACGCGGTCGTCACGACCCACGAGCACCGCGACCACCACGGCGCGCTCGCCGAGCTCGTCGCCGCGACCGGCGCGCGGACCTACGCGGGAGTCGCCGACGCCCCCGGCATCCCCGTGCCGACCGACGTCCCGCTCGCGGGCGGGGAGACGATCGAGCTCGGGGCGCTGCGCCTCGAGGTCGTCGCCCTGCGCGGGCACACGCCCGGCTCGGTCGCGCTCGTGCTGCGCGAACCGAGCGACGCCCGCGAACCCGACGCGCGGGCGGGGCGCGCTCACGTCTTCACCGGTGACTCGCTCTTCCCCGGCGGCGTCGGCAACACCGACCGCGACCCTGAGCGCTTCGCACAGCTGCTCGCGGACGTCACCGAGCGCCTCTTCGCGCGGTTCGACGACGAGACGTGGATCTATCCCGGGCACGGCCGCGACACGACGCTCGGCGCCGAGCGCCCCGCGCTCGCGCAATGGCGCGGACGCGGCTGGTGACTCCTGCTCAGCGGTGCTGCTCGTCGGGCTCCGCGGCCGGTGTCGGTGCCGTCGCGGGCGTGCCCGCCGTGACGGCCGCGGGGCTCGTCGCAGAGACCGCGGGCGCCTGACCGGCCCCCGCGAGGGCCGCCCGAGCCCTGCTGCGCGTCACGAGAAGGCTCGCAACCGTCGCGACCGTGAGGGTCATCAGGATGAACCCGAGGGAGAACCAGATCGGCACCTCGGGCGCCCACGCGACGGGCTCACCGCCGTTGAGGAACGCGAGCTCGTTGGTGTGCAGCGCCTCGAGGATCATCTTGACCCCGATGAAGCCGAGGATGACCGAGAGCCCCTCCGACAGGTACACGAGCCGCGTGAGCAGCCCTCCGATGAGGACGTAGAGCTGGCGCAGGCCGAGCAGCGCGAAGGCGTTCGTCGTGAAGACGATGTACGGCTCCTTCGTCAGGCCGAAGATCGCCGGGATCGAGTCGAGCGCGAACAGCACGTCGGTGCTCCCGATCGCGACCATGACGATGAGCATCGGGGTGACGAACCGCGTGCCGTTCGTGCGCACCGTGAGACGGTCCTCGTGGTACTCGGTCGTGGTCGGCATGACCCGGCGCAGCGTGCGCACGAGGCGGTTCTCCTTGAACTCCTCGACCGGCTCGCTGTCGTGGTCCTCGCGCGCGAGCTTGATCGCGGTGTACACGAGGAATGCCCCGAAGAGGTAGAACACCCACGAGAAGTTCGAGATCGCGGCGGCGCCCAGGAGGATGAACACGGTGCGCAGCACGAGCGCGATCGCGACGCCCACGAGAAGCACCTTCTGCTGGTAGATCCGTGGCACCGCGAACTTCGTCATGATGATGAGGAAGACGAAGAGGTTGTCGACCGAGAGACTCTTCTCGGTCACGTAGCCCGCGAAGTACTCCGAGCCGTGCCCCCAGTCCCACACGAGGCCCAGGCCCACCCCGAAGACGATCGCGAGCCCGACGTAGAACGCCGACCACGTCGCCGACTCTCGGAACGTCGGTTCGTGGGGGGTGCGCACGTGGGCGTAGAAGTCGAAGATGAACAGCCCGAGGAAGACGGCGGACGTGGCGAGCCACACCCAGAGCGGGACGTGCATGCAAGAGCCTCCGGAACAGGTTCGGGTTCCGGAGGTCTCGCCCGCCGTCGCGTGCGGGCGACGACCGGTGGCACCGGGCCCATGGTCGCACGGGCCGTGATGACGACACCACCGCGGGGGCTACTCCCCTCCAAGTCGCTCAGCATACGCCACGCGCAGCGCGCACGCGCGAGGCTCAGGCTGTGGCCTCGGTCATCTGCCGCAGCTCCTTCTTGAGGTCGGAGATCTCGTCGCGCAGGCGTGCCGCGAGCTCGAACTGCAGCTCGGCGGCCGCGGCGCGCATCTGCTCGGAGAGCTCCTGGATGAGCTCGGCGAGCTCGCTCGCCGCGACCCCCGCGAGCGAACGCCTCGGCTCGCTCGCGCCCCCACCGCCCTGCTTCTTCGACTGCCGGTACCCGCCGGCAAGCAGCTCGGCGGTGTCGATGTCCTCGCGCGCGAGCATGTCGGTCACGTCGGCGATCTTCTTGCGCAGCGGGGTCGGGTCGATCCCGTGCTCGGTGTTGTAGGCGATCTGCTTGGCCCGGCGGCGCTCGGTCTCCTCGATCGCCATGCGCATCCCGGCGGTCACCTCGTCGGCGTACATGTGGACCTCGCCCGAGACGTTGCGCGCCGCGCGGCCGATCGTCTGGATGAGCGAGGTGCTCGAACGCAGGAAGCCTTCCTTGTCCGCGTCGAGGATCGCGACGAGGGACACCTCGGGCAGGTCGAGACCCTCGCGCAGGAGATTGATGCCCACGAGCACGTCGAACTGCCCGAGCCGCAGCTCGCGCAGCAGCTCGACGCGGCGCAGGGTGTCGACCTCGGAGTGCAGGTACTGCACGCGCACGCCCTTGTCGAGCAGGTACTCGGTGAGGTCCTCGGCCATCTTCTTGGTGAGCGTCGTCACGAGGACCCGCTCGTCGCGCTCGGTGCGCGTGCGGATCTCCTCGAGCAGGTCGTCGATCTGCCCCTCGGTCGGCTTGACCACGACCTTGGGGTCGACGAGTCCCGTGGGTCGGATGATCTGCTCGACCACACCGTCGGACATGCCGAGCTCGTACGGCCCCGGCGTCGCCGAGAGGTAGACCGTCTGGCCGATGCGCTCGACGAACTCCTCCCAGCGCAAGGGCCGGTTGTCCATCGCGCTCGGGAGGCGGAACCCGTGCTCGACGAGGCTGCGCTTGCGCGACATGTCGCCCTCGAACATCGCACCGATCTGCGGGACGGTCACGTGCGACTCGTCGATCACGAGGAGGAAGTCCTCGGGGAAGTAGTCGAGCAGGGTGTGCGGCGGGCTGCCGGGCGCCCGCCCGTCGATGTGCCGCGAGTAGTTCTCGATGCCCGAGCACGTGCCGATCTGGCGCATCATCTCGATGTCGTACGTCGTGCGCATGCGCAGCCGCTGGGCCTCGAGCAGCTTGTTCTGCCGCTCGAGCTCGGCGAGCCGCTCGGCGAGCTCGGCCTCGATCGACTCGATCGCGCGCTCCATCCGCTCGGGACCTGCGACGTAGTGCGTCGCGGGGAACACGTGCACGTGGTCCTCCGAGCGGATCGTGTCACCCGTGAGCGGGTGCAGGAGCGTGATCGCCTCGATCTCGTCGCCGAAGAACTCGACGCGGATCGCGAGCTCCTCGTACACCGGGATGATCTCGACCGTGTCCCCGCGCACGCGGAAGGTCCCGCGCGTGAAGGCCAGGTCGTTGCGCGTGTACTGCATGCCCACGAACATGCGCAGCAAGGCGTCGCGCTCGATCACCTGGCCCACGTCGAGACGGACCATGCGGTCGACGTACTCCTGCGGGGTGCCCAGGCCGTAGATGCACGAGACAGAGGCAACCACGACGACGTCGCGGCGCGTCAGGAGCGAGCTCGTCGCGGAGTGGCGCAGCCGCTCGACCTCGTCGTTGATCGAGGAGTCCTTCTCGATGTAGGTGTCCGTCTGCGCGATGTACGCCTCGGGCTGGTAGTAGTCGTAGTACGAGACGAAGTACTCGACCGCGTTGTTCGGCAAGAGCTCACGGAACTCGGTCGCGAGCTGCGCCGCGAGAGTCTTGTTGGGGGCCATGACGAGGGTCGGCCGCTGGAGGCGCTCGACGAGCCACGCCGTCGTCGCCGACTTGCCCGTGCCGGTCGCGCCGAGCAGCACGACGTCCTTCTCCCCCGCGCGGATGCGTGCCTCGAGCTCGGCGATCGCGGTCGGCTGGTCGCCCGACGGCGTGTACTCGGTGATGACCTCGAAGGGCGCCTCGGAGCGCACGAGATCTGTGACAGGACGCATGCCTCAACGCTACGCCGCGCCGCTGACACCGGCGTACCGTGGCCGACGATGAGCACCCTCGCCGAGCACGTGCGCGAGCAGGCACGCGCGTGCGCCGCCCTCGGTTCCCCCTTCTACGGCGCTCTCCTCGAGCTCGTCGCCGACGACGTCGCGGCACGCGGCCCCCTCGCGGGCGTCCTCGCGGGGTTCACGGACGCCCCAGGACCGGCCGCGGTCGCGCTGCGCCTCGCCGGCACCGCCCACCACCTGGCCCTCGAGGGCCGCGCCCCGACGCTCACCGCGCACTTCCCGAGCACGGGCGGCGACGGCGACCCCGCGGGAGCGTTCACGGCCCTGCGCGAGCTCGCGCTCGAACACCCCGCACTGCTCACGTCGGGCCTCGACCGCGCCCCGCAGACGAACGAGCCGGGACGTTCCGCGGCGCTCCTCGGCGGGCTCCTGCACGTCGCGGGCACCCTCCCGGTGCGGCTGTGGGAGGTCGGGGCCTCGGCGGGGCTCAACCTGCTCGCGGACCGCTTCGCCTACGCCGGTGAGGACGGGCGCACGTGGGGTGGCGACTCCCCCGTGCGCCTCGACCCGGCCTGGGACCACCTCCCCGCGGGCCTGCCCGTCGACCTCGACGTCGTCGAGCGCGTCGCGGGTGACCTCGCCCCGATCGACCCGGTCGCCGAGCCCGCGCGTCTCGAGGCGTACGTGTGGCCCGACCAGCCCGAGCGGCTCGCCCGGCTGCGCGGCGCGCTCGACCTCGCCCGCTCGATACCCGTGCGGCGGGTGCGCGCGAGCGCCGCCGCGCTGCTCGAGGGCCTCGAGCTCGCCGAGGGTGCACTCACGGTCGTGTGGCACTCCGTCATGTGGCAGTACCTCACCCGCTCCGAGCAAGGACGAGTCACGGCCCGGCTCGAGCACCTCGGGGCGAGCGCACGCGAGGACCGGCCGTTCGCGCACGTGGCCTTCGAGCCGCGGCGCCCCGAGCCCGGTGCGCCGCACCGCTTCCTCGTGGTCGCACGGCGGTGGCCGGGCGGGCACGAACGGGTGCTCGGCGAGGCGCCCCCGCACGGTCTTCCCGTGCGCTGGGCCACGGCCTAACGAGGCGGCCCGGCCTCTCGCTCGGCGGCCTGCTCCGCGACGACCCGCTCCCACAACGCGTCGACCTGGGCGCGCAGCTGCGCCTCGGTCCCCGTGCCGTCGAGCACGACGTCGGCAGCAGCGCGACGCACGGCGTCGTCGGCCTGCGCTGCGATCCGTGCCCGCGCGTCCTCCTCGCTCAGCCCGCGCCCTTCCACGAGGCGCCGCAGACGCAGCTCGGGTGGTGCGTCGACGACGACCACGAGGTGGAAGGACTCGGCCTGCCCGACCTCGACGAGGAGCGGGACGTCGTGCACGACGACGGCGCCGTCGTCCGCCGCCCCCGCCTCCGCGTCACGTTCGGCGGAGAGGCGGCGCACCTCGGGGTGCACGATCGCGTTGAGGCGTTCCCGGGCGTCGTCGTCGGCGAACACGAGGCGGGCGAGCGCGGGGCGGTCGAGCGTGCCGTCCGCGGCGAGCACACCCGGGCCGAACTCCGCGACGACCGCGTCGAGCCCGACCGAGCCGGGCGCGACTGCCTCACGCGCGAGCAGGTCGTGGTCGACGACGACGGCGCCCAGCTCGCCGAAGCGTCGCAGGGCGACCGACTTGCCCGAGGCGATCCCACCCGTGAGCCCGATGCGCAGCATGCGTCCATCCTGCCGGACCGGGGCACGCGGCGCGCCCCGGGTCAGTCGGGGTCGCTCGGGTCGAGCGGGGTGTGGTGGTCGAAGTCGCGCACCCCGCGCCGCCAGTAACCCTGGACCTCGACCGAGGCAGCAGGCAGGGCGAGCTCACGGCGCAGCCAGCGGCGCACCGGCACGAGCGTCGTGGCCTCCCCGCCCGCCCACACGAAGGTGTCGGCGTCAATCTCGAGCTCGCGCACGGCCCGGTCCAGGACGTCCGAGGTACCGGGTGCGGCATCACCGCGAGCGAGCCACTGTAGCTCGGCACCGGGGCGCAGTCCTTCGAGGTACGACTCCTCACCCGGCCCCTGGACCTCGACGAGGACCGTCACGGCGACCTCGGGGGCGAGCATCTCGAGCCAGCGCGCGACCGAGGGCAGCGCCGTCTCGTCCGCGAGCAGCACCGCGCGCGCGTAGCCCTCGGGAACGAGCTTCGACCCGCGAGGGCCGATGAACGAGGCCTGGTCGCCCGGGCGCACGTTCTCGATCCACACCGCGAGCGGCCCGGCTCGGTCTCGTCCTGCTCGTGCACGACGACGTCGAGGTCGAGCTCGGGATGGCCCGAGGGCCCCTCGGGCCGGAACGCGCGCGGCGTCATGTCCCGGCGCACGGTCTGGCCACCCTCGGGGCGGGTCCCGCCCGCGCCGTCGGGCAGGTGGACGAGGCCCGTCTCGGGGTCGGGCAGGAAGAGCTTGACGTGGTCCGTGGGGCCCTGCGCGGGGAAGCCCGCGAGCTCGGGGCCGCTCAGGGTCACCCGGCGCAGGTGCGCGGTCAGGTCGGTCACGGCGTGGACCGTGGCGGTCCGCAGCCGGAGCTCGTGCTGGACGCGAGCGCGCGGGGCGCGCGTAGAGGTAGTCACGAAAACACCCTAGCCCGGGACCTGGTCCGGTCCCCGACCCGCCCAGAAAGGCCGAGGGCCGGCCACCTCGCGGTGGTCCGGCCCTCGGCGACAGCCGTTCGGCTCAGTTGCCGGTGAGCTTCTCGCGAAGCGCGGCGAGCGCCTCGTCCGAGGCGAGCGTGCCCTCGGCCGGGGTCTCGGACACCGTCGAGGAGTACGTCGCGGGGACGTCGTCGCCCCCCTGGGCAGCCGCGGCGTCGGCCTTGGCGGCCTCGGCGACCTGCTTGCGGTGCGCCTCCCAGCGGGAGTGAGCCTCCGCGTACGCGGCCTCCCACGCCTCGCGCTGCGCCTCGTAGCCCTCGAGCCACTCGTTCGTCTCGGGGTCGAAGCCCTCGGGGTAGGTGTAGTTGCCGTGCTCGTCGTACTCGGCAGCCATGCCGTAGAGCGCGGGGTCGAACTCGTCCGAGCTCAGGTCGACACCCTCGTTCGCCTGCTTGAGCGAGAGCGAGATGCGGCGACGCTCGAGGTCGATGTCGATGACCTTGACGAAGACGTCGTCGCCGACCTGCACGACCTGCTCGGGGATCTCGACGTGGCGCACGGCGAGCTCGGAGATGTGCACGAGGCCCTCGATGCCGTCCTCGACGCGCACGAACGCACCGAAGGGGACGAGCTTGGTGACCTTGCCCGGCACGACCTGGCCGATCGCGTGGGTCCGCGCAAAGGCCTGCCACGGGTCCTCCTGCGTCGCCTTGAGCGACAGGGAGACGCGCTCGCGGTCGAAGTCGACGTCGAGCACCTCGACGTTGACCTCCTGGCCGACCTCGACGACCTCGCTCGGGTGCTCGATGTGCTTCCACGACAGCTCGGAGACGTGAACGAGGCCGTCCACACCGCCGAGGTCCACGAAGGCACCGAAGTTGACGATCGACGACACGACACCCGGGCGGACCTGGCCCTTGGCGAGCGTCTGCAGGAAGGTCGTGCGGACCTCGGACTGCGTCTGCTCGAGCCACGCGCGGCGCGAGAGGACCACGTTGTTGCGGTTCTTGTCGAGCTCGATGATCTTCGCCTCGATCTCCTTGCCGACGTACGGCTGGAGGTCGCGGACGCGACGCATCTCGACGAGCGAGGCGGGCAGGAAGCCGCGCAGACCGATGTCGAGGATGAGGCCACCCTTGACGACCTCGATGACGGTGCCGGTGACGACGCCGTCCTCCTCCTTGATCTTCTCGATCGTGCCCCACGCGCGCTCGTACTGCGCCCGCTTCTTCGACAGGATCAGGCGGCCTTCCTTGTCCTCCTTCTGGAGGACGAGAGCCTCGACCGTGTCGCCGACCGAGACCACCTCGTCGGGGTCGACGTCGTGCTTGATCGACAGCTCGCGCGAGGGGATGACGCCCTCGGTCTTGTAGCCGATGTCGAGGAGGACCTCGTCACGGTCCACCTTGACGATGGTGCCCTCGACGATGTCGCCGTCGTTGAAGTACTTGATCGTCTCGTCGACGGCGGCGAGGAAGTCCTCAGCCGTGCCGATGTCGTTGACCGCGACCTGCGGGGCTGCGGGCTTCGCGGGGGTAGAGATGGTCATTGAGGAATGTGCTCCGATGGACAGGGAGTAGTGCGGACAGGGGCTGAGCTTCGACCCGCACACGTCAGGACGCGCGAGAGCGCGCGAAGGCACGCCGGGCCGTCGTTCATCCTATCGCGCACGCCCGAGCACGGCAAAGCGGGACGAGCACCTCACACGAGCACGTTCGCGATGCGCAGCAGGTCGGGCGGGACGGGCTTGGTCTTGCCCGCGAGCTCGGCCATCGGCACGAGCACGACCTCCTCGCCGCGCACCGCCGTCATGACGGCGCTGCGTCCCTCGCTCAGCGCGTCGACGGCAGCGACCCCGAAGCGTGAGCCGAGGATGCGGTCGGCCGCGGTCGGCGTCCCGCCACGCTGGACGTGCCCCAGGACCGTGACGCGCGTGTCGAAACCCGTGCGCTCGGCGATCTCACGCTTGACGCGCTCACCGATCGCGCCCGCGATGATCTCGCCGAACTTGCCGACCTGCGTCGTGTACTCCATCGCGGTGCCCTCGGCCGGCACGGCGCCCTCGGCGACGACGACGATAGAGAACGAGGCGTGCGCGCGGTGGCGGTGCTGGAGTCGCTTGACGACCTGCTCGATGTCGAAGGGCTCCTCAGGGGTCAGGACGATCTCGGCCCCGCCCGCGATGCCCGCGGTCACCGCGATCCACCCCGCGTGACGGCCCATGACCTCGACGATCATGACCCGGTTGTGCGACTCGGCGGTCGTGTGGATGCGGTCGACCGCCTCGGTCGCGACCGACACGGCCGTGTCGAAGCCGATCGAGCGGTCGGTCCCCCACACGTCGTTGTCGATCGTCTTGGGGATGCCGACGATCCGCACCCCGGTCTCGGCGACCTTGTGCGCCGCGTGCATCGTGCCGTCCCCGCCGATGCATACGAGGGCCTCGACCTTCTCCGCCTCGAGCGTCGAGCAGACCGCCTCGAGCCCGCCCTCGGTGCGGTGCGGGTGGAACCGCGCCGTGCCGAGCATCGTCCCGCCGAGCGGCAGGACGTTGCGCACGTCCGAGCGGGTCAGGTCGTGCACGTCACCCTCGACCACGCCGCGCCAGCCGTTGCGGAATCCGACGATCGTGTGCCCGTACGACATCCCGTGCTTGACGACGGCCCTGATGGCCGCGTTGAGGCCGGGGACGTCGCCACCGCCGGTGAGCAGACCGATTCGCACGCGTAGAGCTCCTTGGACGAGGGGATGGACGGCGCACCGACGCGCCGCACCCGAGCCTATCGACTCGCGTACCAAGCCCTGCGGCCCGTTCGTCCCGGCCGTGGGCGCGGGGCAGACTGGGCCCGTGACCCCCACGCCGCTCCCGCCCCGCTGGGCGGGCTTCCACGCCGTGCCCGACGATGCGGGAGCGCGCGCGAGCCGCACGTGGTGGGACGCGAACGCCCAGGAGTACCTCGCCGAGCACGGGCAGTTCCTCGGCGTGGCCGACCTCGTGTGGGGTCCCGAGGGGCTGCGCGAGTCCGAGGCGCGGCTGCTCGGCCCGCTCGAGGGCCGACGGGTGCTCGAGGTCGGCGCGGGCTCAGCCCCGTGCTCGCGCTGGGTCGCCGCGCAGGGAGCGCACGTCGTCGCGACCGACGTCGCCCCCGCGATGCTCGCTGCCGGCCGGGAGCACGAGCCGCATGTCCCGCTGCTCGCCGCGGACGCCCGAGCGCTCCCTTTCGCCGACGGCGTCTTCGACGTCGCCTTCACGTCCTTCGGCGCCCTGCCCTTCGTCCCGGACCCCGAGCAGGTGCACCGCGAGGTCGCGCGCGTCCTGCGCCCGGGCGGGCGGTGGGTGTTCTCCGTGACCCACCCCGTGCGCTGGATGTTCCCCGACGACCCCTCGGCCGAGGGCATGACGGTGCTCCGCCCGTACTTCGACCGTCGTCCCTACGTCGAGACCGACGAGCATGGCGAGCCCGCCTACGCGGAGTACCACCGCACGCTCGGCGACCACGTGCGGGCCCTCGTCGCCGGGGGTCTCGTGCTCGAGGACCTCGTCGAGCCCGAGTGGCCCGAGGGGCACGAACGCGTGTGGGGCGGCTGGGGGCCCGTGCGCGGGAGGTTCGTCCCGGGGACCGCGGTGTTCGTGACCCGACTCGCCTGACACGGCCCGCCCCGGACGGGCACGATGAGGCATGGCCAGCACGACGGGTCCGACGGCGTACGAGCGCCACGCCCCCGACCCCCGGCTCGTGAGCCGGTCCCTCGCGAGCAGCCGCCCCGCGCCGTTCTGGCTCGAGGACGTCCCCCGCCGCCCCGCACGCGCACCGCTGCGCGGCGGGACGAGCACGGACCTGCTCGTCGTCGGCGGGGGCTACACGGGGCTGTGGGCCGCGATCCACGCCCGGCTGCGCGACCCCGGCAGACGGGTCGTCGTGCTCGAGGCCCGGCGCACCGGATGGGCCGCCTCGGGTCGCAACGGAGGCTTCTGCGAGGCCTCGCTCACGCACGGCGAGGCGAACGGTCGCTCCCGCTGGCCCGAGGAGTACGACACGCTCCACGAGCTGGGCCTGCGCAACCTCGACGAGCTCGAGGCGGACGTCGAACGGCTCGGCGTCGACGCCCAGCTGCGCCGCACGGGCTCCCTCACGGTCGCCGTCGAGCCCTACCAGGTGGCCGAGCTCGAGGGCAGCGAGGGCTTCCTCGACACCGCGGCCGTGCGCGCACGCATCGACTCGCCGCTCTTCCTCGCAGGCGTCCACGACGCCGAGGAGACCGCGCTCGTGCACCCCGCACGCCTCGCAGAGGGCCTCGCCGCCGCAGCGTCCGAGCTCGGCGTCGAGATCTTCGAGGACAGCCCCGCACGCAGCCTCGAGGCGAGCCGCGACGAGCTCGTCGTGCGCACCGACGGCGGTAACGTCCGGGCCGCACGGGTCGTCCTCGCGACGAACGCCTTCCCTGCGCTCCTGCGCCGCTTCCGCCTGCACACCGTGCCCGTCTTCGACTACGTGCTCATGACCGAACCGCTCACCACCGAGCAGCGCGCCGCGATCGGGTGGGCGGGCGGCGAAGGGCTCGCCGACATGGCCAACCAGTTCCACTACGCGCGCCCCACCGCCGACGGACGCATCCTGTGGGGCGGGTACGACGCGATCTACCACCGCGGCGGGGCGATCGACCCCTCGCGCTACGACCGGCCCGAGACGTTCGCGCGGCTCGCCTCGCACTTCCTCGCGACCTTCCCGCAGCTCGAGGAGGTGCGCTTCTCGCACCGGTGGTCGGGCGTGATCGACACCTCGACCCGCTTCTGCGCCTTCCTCGCGAAAGCGCACGGCGGGCGCGTCGCGCACGTCGCGGGGTTCACGGGCCTGGGCGTGGGCGCCTCGCGCTTCATGGCGCTCGCCGCGCTCGACACGGTCGACGGCCTCGAGACCGAACGGACCAGGCTGCGCATGCTGCACACCCTGCCGATCCCCTTCCCGCCCGAGCCCTTCGCGAGCCTCGGGATCAACCTCACGCGCCGCGGCCTCGACCGTGCGGACCACCGGGAGGGACGGCGCGGGCCGTTCCTGCGCGCCCTCGACGCGATAGGCATGGGGTTCGACTCCTAGGCCGTTGCGCGCACCCGGGTCAGTGCCCCGCGTCGTGCCAGCTGCGTCCCACCCCGACCGACACGTCGAGCGGCACGGACAGCTCGGCGGCCGAGCCCATCTGCTCGCGCAGGATCTGCTCGACCTGCTCGGCCTCACCGGCCGCGACCTCGACGACGAGTTCGTCGTGCACCTGCAGGAGCATGCGCGAGGAGAGGCCCGCGGCCGCGAGCTCACGGTCGACGCCGAGCATCGCGCGCTTGATGAGGTCGGCGGCCGAGCCCTGGATCGGGGCGTTGAGGGCGACCCGCTCCGCGAGCTCGCGCCGCTGCCGGTTGTCGCTCGTGAGGTCGGGCAGGTAACGGCGACGCCCAAAGATCGTCGCGGTGTAGCCCGTGACACGTGCCTCCTCGACGACGCGTCGCAGGTAGTCGCGCACGCCGCCGAACCGCTCGAAGTACTCGTCCATGAGGCGGTTCGCCTCGGAGATGTCGATGTCGAGCTGCTTCGACAACCCGAACGAGCTCAGACCGTAGGCAAGGCCGTAGCTCATGGCCTTGATCTTGGCGCGCATCTCGGGCGTGACGTCCTCGGGCGCGACCTCGAACACGCGCGAGCCGACGAAACGGTGCAGGTCCTCCCCCGACCGGAACGCCTCGATGAGTCCCTCGTCGCCCGACAGGTGCGCCATGATCCGCATCTCGATCTGGGAGTAGTCGGCCGTGAGCAGGGTCTCGAACCCTTCCCCCACGACGAAGGCCTTGCGCACGAGACGCCCCTCCGCCGTGCGGATCGGGATGTTCTGCAGGTTCGGGTCGATCGACGACAGGCGCCCCGTCGCCGCGACCGTCTGCCGGAAGGTCGTGTGGATGCGGCCGTCGTCCGCGACCGAGCGGATGAGACCCTCGACCGTCTGGCGGAGCTTGATCGCGTCGCGGTGCGCGAGCAGGTGCGCGAGGAAGGGGTGCTCGGTCTTCGCGAACAGCTCGGCGAGCGCCGCGGCATCGGTCGTGTAGCCCGTCTTGATCTTCTTCGTCCTGGGCATGCCGAGCTCGTCGAACAGCACCTCCTGGAGCTGCTTGGGCGAGCCGAGGTTGACCTCGCGACCGATCACCGCATAAGCATCCTGCGCGGCCGCGGCGACCCGGGCCCCGAACTGGGCGTCGAGGTCGCGCAGGTAGTCAAGGTCGATCGCGACGCCCGTGCGCTCCATGCGCGCAAGGACGGGCACGAGCGGCAGCTCGAGCTCGGTGAGCAACGCGGTGCCCTCGCGGTCCGAGAGCTCACCGCGCAGCACCTCGGTGAGCTCGACCGTCGCCGCGGCCCGCTCCGCTGCGGCGAGCTCCTCGCCCCCGCCGTCGAGGTCGAGCGCGCCCTGCCCGTCCCCCGAGTCGCTCCCGAGCTCGCGACGCAGGTAGGTCTGGGCGACGTCGCCGATCCCGTACGCGCGCCGGTCGGGCAGGCACAGGTACGCCGCGAGCTCGGTGTCGAACACGACGCCCTCGAGCGTGGCCCCGCGACCGGCGAGCGCGTGCCAGGCGTCCTTCGCCCCATGCACGAGCTTGTGCGCCGCGGGGTCGGCGAGCCACTCGCCGAGCGCGGCGTCGTCCTCGGGTCCGATCGCCGTGAGGTCGAGCGCGACCGCGGTCCCGTCGGCGTCCGCGATCGCGACCCCCCACGCGTCGGGGGCCGCGGGGGCGCCCGAGCCCCGGACGTCGAGACCGAGCTCCTGGCCGGCACGCACCTCGAGCCACGCGCGCAGCCCACCCTCGTCGAGCGTCTCGAGCCGCACGCCGGACGCCACGGGCACGGGCTCCTCGCCCGGCATCATCGCGAGGAGCCGTTCACGCAGCGTCCTGAACTGCAGGACGTCCATGATCTCCTCGAGGGCGTCGCGGTCCCACGGGCGCGCCTCGAGCTCGGCAGGGCCGAGCGGGAGCTCGACGTCGCGCAGCAGGTGGTTGAGCCGGCGGTTGAGCGCGACCTGGTCGAGGTGTGCGCGCAGGTTCTCCCCCGCCTTGCCCGGGACCTCCTCGGCGCGCGCAAGGATGCCCTCGAGCCCCCCGTACGCGGCGATCCACTTCGCCGCCGTCTTGGGGCCGACGCCCGGCACGCCGGGGAGGTTGTCGCTCGTCTCCCCGACGAGTGCCGCGAGGTCGGGGTACCGGTGCGGCGGGACGCCGTACTTCGCCTCGACCGCCTCGGGCGTCATGCGCGCGAGCTCCGAGACGCCCTTGACCGGGTACAGGACGGTGACCTGCTCGTCGACGAGCTGGAACGTGTCCCGGTCCCCCGAGCACACGAGCACCTCCATCCCCGCGTCCCGAGCCTGCTGCGCGAGCGTCGCGAGGATGTCGTCCGCCTCGAAGTTGTCCTTGCTCAGCGCGGGGATGTGCAGTGCCGCGAGGATCTCCTCGATGAGCGGGACCTGGCCCTTGAACTCCTCGGGCGTCTTGTCGCGCGTGCCCTTGTAGCTCGGCAGCTGCTCGGTCCGGAACGTGTGGCTCCCCGCGTCGAATGCGACCGCGACGTGCGTGGGCTGCTCGTTCGCGATGAGGTTCGCGAGCATCGAGGTGAAGCCGTAGACGGCATTCGTAGGCTCGCCCGTGCTCGTGGCGAAGTTCTCGACCGGGAGGGCGAAGAACGCACGGAAGGCCATCGAGTGGCCGTCGACGAGGAGGAGTCGGGGTCGCTTTGCATCGCTCACCATGCCAACCTAGCGCCCATGACCGACAGCACGCCCCCTTCCGGCGAGGGTCTCGCGGACCGCCTCGGGATCACGATCGAGGAGGTCAGCGCCGAGCGCGCGACGGGCACGATGCCCGTGCGGGGCAACACCCAGCCGTACGGCCTGCTGCACGGCGGGGCGTCCGCCGCCCTCGCCGAGACGCTCGGCTCGTACGCCGCCGCGGCGCACGCCGGGCCGGGGCGGATCGCGGTCGGCACCGAGCTCAACGCCTCGCACCACCGCGCCGCCCGCGAGGGCACCGTGCACGGGACCGCGACCGCGCTGCACCTGGGCAGGTCGACCGCGACCTACGAGATCGTCGTGCGCGACGACGACGGGGCCCGCGTGTGCACCGCGCGCCTCACGTGCATGCTGCTCGACCGCAAGGACTGAACGACCTCAGCCTGCCTGGTCGACGTGCGCGACGGGACGCCTCGGCGCGCCGTCGTCGGCGGGACCGCGTGCCCCCGTGACCCGCCGGCGCGCGACGAGTCGCTCGATCCCGCGCGAGCGCGCGAGCGAGCGCG